>JAIOJO010000107.1 GCA_019911985.1 Sulfuricellaceae bacterium
ATTCAAATGCCCCGCAACCCTAGACACATGAGGCCCCAGACGCACCGGACGGCAACTGAAAACCATTAGGCTGGCACGGGTTCTGGCACCGGAACGATGGCAAAAGTCATATCCGCCAAATCGCCCAGAATATAGGTTGCCGGAGCGGCAATACCCCCAACCGTTCCAGGATTCAGCAGCAATGTCGAGCCGCCCTTGATGTTCGGAATTGCCTCGATATTCGCCTTGTGATCATGACCGCAGCACACCATATCCCATTCGCCGGTGCAGGCCATGGCTCGCGCATAGTGCGGGTAATGAACCAAGAAAATACGCCGGCCGCCCAAATCGATCCCGCCATCCTGTCCGTGAAAATGGAACAGGCTCCCCGGTTCATGGGCCATGCGCGCCATGGCGTACAAATCGCCGGCGTTGTTGCCGTAAATCACGTGCACCGGCAAACCCAGTGCCTGCAATTTCCGCAAAATACTCGGCGCCACCACATCGCCGCAATGGAGAACGGCCTCCGCACCTTGCTCCTTGGCCTCGCTTACGGCAGAAACCATCAGCGGATGGTTGTCGTGGCTGTCCGAAATAATGCAAATCTTCACTCGTATTCTCTTTTAGAACATTGGCTTGACAGCGGCCGCTTTATAGGATTCGACGCCGGATAAAATTTCGGCCTTGGCCTCTTCCACGCCAAGCCAGCCTTCCACCTTGACCCATTTATTGGGCTCCAGATCCTTGTAGTGCTCGAAAAAGTGGGAAATCTGGGACAAAACCATTTCCGGTAAATCGCGCGGCGACGCGATCTGGCGGTAGAGCGCACACAGCTTATCGATAGGCACGGCCAGCAACTTGGCATCTTCGCCGGATTCGTCCGTCATCTTCAACATGCCGATAGGACGGCAACGCACCACGACGCCCGTCATCAACGCAACCGGGGACAGCACCAGCACATCGACGGGATCGCCGTCGTCGGACAAGGTATGAGGGATATAGCCGTAATTGCAGGGATAATGCATGGCCGTACTCATGAAGCGGTCAACGAACATCGCGCCGGTGTCCTTATCCACTTCGTACTTTACCGGCTCCCCGTGCATGGGTATTTCAATAATAACGTTGAAATCATTGGGCAGGTCATGCCCGGAATTAACCCTATCGAGATTCATGGCTATAGCCTTGTAACTATTAATCTTTGAGCCGCGCATTATAACGGCAATTGTCCGGCTACGTTTATGATTCTCTAGCCAGTCTTTTATTAAGGCATCACCCTTACCAGAATCTTGATCCAGATCAATTTTTTGCATGGCAGAGAGTTTCACCATGTGCTACATTTGGCTGTGACAAAATGCCGCAGGGTAAAAAAGAATTCAAATTCTTAACCAGGGAGAACATAATGGAAAACAAAGAAGAGGTTAGCATGAGCACCGGATCGCCAGAGGATTTAAGCCGCCGCAAATTCCTCAACACGGCCGCCCTAGTCGGCCTTGCCGGTGCAGGCCTATCCGCTGGCCTGGCCTCCTGCAAAAAGGCGGAGACCCCGGCTAGCGGCGACAAAGCCGCAACAACAGCGGCCGGCGCTGTCGACTACAGTAAATATGAAGTTCATCCTGGTCAACTCGATGACTACTATGCCATGTCCAGTGGCGGTCACTCGGCTGAAATCCGTATTTACGGCATTCCCTCTGGCCGCATATTGAAGCGCGTCCCGGTCTTCAATATGGATGCCTTGGTGGGTTGGGGCGTCACCAACGAATCGAAAAAAATCATTGGCACCAAACCCGACGGCAGCCTCAACTACCATACCGGCGACACCCACCATGTGCACGGCTCCTATACTGACGGCACCTACGACGGTAAGAATTTTTGGGTAAACGACAAGATACATTCTCGCCTTGCTCGCATCCGTGGTGATTATATGGAATGCGACAAAATAATCGACCTGCCGAATGTGGCGGGCTTCCACGGCATCTTCCCGGATAAGCGCGACCCAGTTGATGAAAAAATCAACCATACGACACGTATTTTCTGCGGCATGGAGTTTCATATCCCGCTGCCCAACGATGGGCGTGACCTCCACGACCCGAAAAAATACGGCGTCCTCTTTACCTGCGTCGATGCAGCCAGCATGGAAGTCAAATGGCAAGTCAAGGTCGATGGGAACTGCGACTTGGTAGCAACGTCCTACGACGGCAAACTGGCTTGCACCAATCAGTACAACACCGAGGGGGGTGTAACCTACCAAGAAATGATGGCATCCGAACGCGACGCCTGCCTCTTCTTTAATGTTGCCCGCATTGAAGCCGCCGTCAAAGCCGGAAAAACATTCACCATCGGCAACTCCAAGGTGCCCGTAGTGGACGGCACCCGCGAGGCCAACAAAGACCCGAAAACAGCGTTGACCTGCTACATACCCGTGCCCAAGAACCCCCATGGCGTCAACATTACCCCTGACGGCAAATATTATGCCTGCGCGGGCAAGCTGTCACCGACAGCGACGGTCATCGAGCACGACCTGGTTTTGAAATGGTTCAACGGTGAACTCAAAGAGCCGCGCGACACCGTCGTGGCCGAACCGGAAATCGGCTTGGGGCCACTGCACACGGGCTTTGACAACAAAGGCAATGCCTATACCACGCTATTTCTGGACAGTCAAATCGTCAAGTGGAATATCGCCAAGGCGATCGCCAAATACAAGGGGGACAAAACCATCCAGCCCGTACTGGATCGCATCGACGTTCACTACCAGCCTGGGCACGGCTTCACTTCCATGGGAGAAACCAAGGAAGCGGACGGCAAATTTTTTATCTCCGACAACAAATTCTCCAAAGACCGTCTCCTGCCCGTAGGCCCACTACATCCAGAAACAGCTCAACTAATCGACATCACCGGCGATAAGATGATTTTAGTCGCCGACCACTCGGTCTACTCGGAGCCGCACGACTCGATTATCGTCCGCCGCGACTTAATTAAGACAAAGCAAATTTGCAGCCTTGACGATTCCCCATATGCAGTCAAAGACGTCAAAGATTGCCGTGTCGAACGTAAGGGTAAAAATGTGACGGTACATCTCACCTCCATAGCACCCGCTTTCGGATTGACGGAATTCACCGTAAAACGGGGCGATGAAGTGACGATTATTCTAACTAACCTCGACAAAGTAGAAGATCTCACACACGGTTTTGCCATCCCAAAATACGACATCAACTTTATCGTCAATCCACAGGAAACCAAATCGGTCACTTTCAAAGCCGACAAACCTGGCGTGTATTGGTTCTACTGCACCAATTTCTGTCACGCCCTGCATCTGGAAATGCGCAGCCGCATGATAGTTGAGAAATAGCACTTCGAAGTTGAGCATTGAGCAGGATTGCGGGAGGAGAAATCCTCCCGTTTTTTTAGCAGCGCCAGCTATTGCCACCCAATAAGTTGATTCTTATCAATCCATTTTCGTCTCAGTACTTTTAGTATCGAAACTAATCATCTGACATTGGATACCATGAGCTCCCTATCAACCCGGTTGATTATTACCGCATTGGTTGCCTTGCTGACCATCGCTAGTGCGTTCGCTTCATCATATGAAGCATCGCTTCCAGCGCAGCTTTCGACGAATCCGGACATGTGCGCCTATGTAGCCTGCAGCGATGTCATCCAAGCCGGTAACTTTTCCCATCGCAAAGGACACCCCTCTTACGTCGACGCCTTCCGGACTGAGGGTGGAAAAAAAATACTGGCCGGCTATGTTTTCCTATCCACTGATATCGTCGACATACCCGGTTATTCGGGCAAACCAATTGTTACGCTGATCGGAATGGACACAAAAGGGATCATCACTGGCGTCAAGGTACTCAAACACAGTGAGCCCATCCTGCTGGTTGGCATCCCCGAGCCGGAACTGGCCAAGTTCATCCATCAATATGTCGGAAAGTTCGCCGGGGATAAAATCGAGATCGGCCGAGCTCGTGAAGACAAGGGCTTCGTCGGCATCGATGCAATCAGCGGCGCAACCGTCACCGTTATTGCAGAAAACCAGCTTATTCAGAATTGTGCTTATAACGTAGCTAAGCAGGTCGGCATTATTAAGGCGATTACTCGGCCCCAGGCTAAATTTACGCCCCAGAGCGGAAACCCCGACTGGGAGGCCTTGCTCAAGAACGGGGGCGTTCAGCACCTGGTCGTCCAGCCAGACGATCTCGGCCAGCCAAGCGCGGGAAAGCCCTATATCGACCTCTATTTCGGCTATCTCAATGCGCCGACCATAGGTCAAGCCATTCTTGGAAGCCATAACTATCATCGCCTAATGGCCGATCTTAAACCAAACGATCACGCCATTTTCATTATTGCCAATGGCTCGGCTTCATTCAAAGGATCGGGTTTTGTACGAGGCGGCATTTATGACCGAATTCAGGTTTCGCAAGATATGGAATCTTATACCTTCCGCGATACCGACTACCAGAATCTCTATGGCATTAAGGCTGCCGGAGCTCCGTCATACCATGAATCGGGGATTTTCATCCTACACAGTGCAAATTTCAGTGCCGCCTATCCTTGGAGCCTGGTTTTCTTGGCCAACAAAGAGGACAAAGAAACCCGCACCAAAACATTTACGAATTTTGACAAGGAATACTGGCTGCCAAGCACTTATTTGGTGGGCGGGCGGCCTCGCTATGAGCGCCCCGACCCAACCTGGCTACATATCTGGAAAACCAAACAACTCGAAATTGCCGCTTTCATCCTCTTGCTGGCTTTCGCATCCATTACTTATGCCCTGCGCGACAAGCTGGTACGGCGCTCAACGCGGCTCGACAAGCGCTGGATTTCCGTGCCGAAATATGCATTCTGGATCATCAGCATCTCGTTTGTTGGCTTCTACGCGATGGCCCAGCCCAGCATTACACAGGTTCTTACCTGGTTCCATT
>JAIOJO010000108.1 GCA_019911985.1 Sulfuricellaceae bacterium
CCTTATGGGTAAAGCCTCCCGCCATGCATACGGTGAGGCAAGGTTTGAAAACCGACCAGTATACTGAGATTCCCCTAGGAAATCAAACCAGTCGTCGCAACGTGGGACATTCTACGGCGGCGCGACTCGTACAAGCATATCCCGCTGGCAACGGATACGTTTAAACTTTCCACGTGTCCAAACATTGGAATCCTTGTCAGTTGATCGCACGTTTCGCGGGTGAGGCGGCGCAATCCCTCTCCTTCGGCACCCATGACCCAAGCAACCGGACCCACCACGTCCAGAGAGGTTAAATCCACCTCAGCCTCGCCCGCCGTGCCGATGACCTGAATCCCAAATTCCTTTAACTCGCGCAAAGTCCGCGCCAAATTCGTCACGGTAATGTAGGGAACGGTTTCCGCCGCTCCGCTGGCCACTTTGCGAACTGTTGGCGTAATCCCCACAGCCCGGTCCTTGGGCGCTATCACGGCATGAACACCCAGCGCATCCGCCACCCGCAAACACGCACCCAAGTTATGAGGATCTTGAATCCCGTCAAGCACCAAGAGTAACGCGGGTTCGGTCAATTGCTCGAGAATGTCGTCAAGACTGCGTGGAGCCGCCATAGCCATTTCATCCACTTGCGCGACAACCCCCTGGTGGCGCCCGCCGAAAACCAAACCATCGAGACGGGCACGGGGCACCCAAACAACCCGCAATCCCTGCCCCTCCGCCAGCCCAGCCAAATCGCGCATACGCTGATCGCGTCGGCCATTATCCAGATAAAGCTCACGTATGCTGTCCGGCGATTGACGAATACGGCTCGCAACAGCATGAAAGCCGAATATCAGCCTTTGCCCACCGCTCACCGGCGCTTCCTCTTACCCGCTTTCGCTTCCTTCGTTGGCGGCTGCTCTGGTTTAGTTGCGGCGGATTTGGCTCGACCCGTTTTCACCGCTTTAGCCGCAGGTTCGCTCGTACTGCGGCGGCGCGGCTTTGGCGCGGCTTGCTCGTCAGCCGCCCCCTTCTCTGCAACGTCCCCCAAGACAAAATCGATTTTTGTCGTTTCCAAGTCAACCCGTGCCACTTTAACAAACAATCTATCGCCAATCCGATAGCGCGTGCCGCTTCGTTCCCCCAGCATTTGGTGCTTGGCGGGTTCGAAATGGAAATAATCGTTACCCAATTCGGTAACATGCACCAAGCCCTCTACATAAACATCATCGAGAGCCACGAACACGCCGAAGCTGGTGACGCCACTAATGGTTCCGCTAAAGCTTTCGCCCACCTTGTCCTGCATGTAGAAGCATTTGAGCCAGGATTCCACATCGCGAGTGGCTTCATCGGCACGACGCTCGGTCATAGAACAGTGCAAACCCAAATCGGCCCAGCTTCCCGGTCGATAATAATCGTTCTGCAAAACGGCCTTAATGGCGCGGTGCACCAACAAATCCGGGTAACGGCGGATCGGGGAGGTAAAATGGGTATAGGTTTCATAAGCCAAACCGAAATGGCCGACATTGTCCGGGCTGTAGACGGCTTGCCGCAAAGAACGCAACATCACCGTTTGCAGCAGTTGCGCATCCGGGCGATCTTTGATCTGAGACAGCAAGGTAGCGTAATCCTTGGCATGGGGATCGTCGCCGCCTCCCAAGCTCAAGCCGAACTCTTTGAGAAAGGCGTGAAGGTTTTGCAATTTTTCGGGGGTCGGCCCCTCGTGGATGCGGTATAGCGTGGGATGCGCTTTTTGCTTCAGAAAATCCGAAGCGCACACGTTGGCGGCCAACATGCATTCTTCAATGA
>JAIOJO010000109.1 GCA_019911985.1 Sulfuricellaceae bacterium
CCCTCCGGGCCGGTGGCAAGCGGGCTCCAGGGCTTTGTTGCGGGCCGCTTGTTTGGAATAACCAAACCGCGCGTCCCGCGTCGCGCCCTGAAACCCGCTTGCCGCCGGCGCGGGTTCAGGATTTATTAAAACAGCTTCTAAGAAATGGTTTTGTAGCCGGGCAAGCCTTGCGCCGCAACACTCAGCGCCAAGGCCTTAGCTCTAGGCACGGCGGCGGCAAAATCCCGTTTGATGTCTTCGACCGCGATGGATCGGCGGAAAAAGTCCGCCCAGACGAATTCGGCAAAAGCCGTCGGCGTTTTTTCATATCCCCCGCCCTCCCGCACGTATCCGGCCAAGGATCGGTAAACGTCATCGCTCAATTTCTCCAAATGGTGCGGAATCAGCGCATAGACATGCCTCACGCCATTTTCATCCAAGGGATGAACCCATTTGTTGCGGTCCATTTCCGGCCAGAACCGTTCCATGTCCAAGCCCGAAAAATCCGCCTCGACCATAAAGAATCCGGTTTCGACCCCGGCCTCCAGCGCCGCGCGCCCGAGATGATGGTGGTCGGTGATATACAGATTTCCTTCCGGCCCCAATACCGCCGGAAGCGGATGCGCCTCCATGAAGCTCCGCTGTTCATGGACATTTAATGAAGCCAGGCGTTTCTTTTTATCCTGCACCTCGATCATCCCTATCGTGAGCTGGGTAGGGCGCAGGTCGTGAATTTTGTGCTCATGAATCTTAGCCATTTCATTTCCCTTGACGGACAAAAGATGGACAAGCTTACCTCGGAACATTTGTTTTCAACAATGAGGAAATAGGTTCTGAGTGCCGGTATACTTCCGGCGACTAAACCAAGAAAAGGGAAAAAATTAATGAATATTTTCCGCACCAAAAGCGCCACGCCGGACGATTCCTGCGACTCTGGCCTGAGGCGCTGCCTGAGCGCATTCGATCTGACTTTCCTCGGCATCGGCGCGATTATCGGCACGGGGATTTTCGTCTTGACCGGCATTGCCGCCGCCAACCAATCCGGCCCCGCCGTCGTGCTTTCCTTTGTCTTTGCCGGAATTGCTTGTACCTTCGCCGCGCTGGCCTACGCCGAACTGGCTTCGGCCGTGGGCGGGTGCGGGAGCGCCTATGGCTACAGCTATGCCGCCTTTGGCGAAGTGATCGCGTGGATTATCGGCTGGGACTTGATTTTGGAATATGCCGTCTCCGTCGCCGCCGTGGCGAATGGCTGGTCAGGTTACTTGAACAATGCGCTGACAGCGATGAATCTCGCCCTACCCGAGGCGCTGACGAAAGCCCCGCAACTCGGAGGCATCATCAATCTTCCCGCCTCGCTGATCATTCTCGTGCTGATGGGCTTGCTGGCGATGGGCATACGCGAATCGGCCCGCGCGAATATCGCCATGGTCTTCGTCAAGCTGCTGACCATTGCGGTATTCATCGGCGTGGCCAGCTTTAACGTCCACCCCGCCAATTGGCACCCTTTCATGCCTTATGGCTGGTTTTCCGCCGGCGCAGACGGCAAGCCCACCGGTGTTTTGGCTGGAGCCTCTATCGTCTTTTTCGCCTACGTCGGTTTCGATGCCGTTTCGACGGCGGTGGAAGAGGCGAAGAACCCCAAACGCGACGTACCGATAGGCATCATCGCCTCGCTGCTTATTTGCACCCTGATTTACATCGTGGTGTCCGGGCTGTTGACCGGCATCGTCCCGTACACGGAATTGAACGTGGCCTCCCCGGTCGCCCATTCGCTGCAGCTTCTAGGCTTCAACTGGGCCTCCGCGCTGATCGCCACCGGCGTTATCGCGGGCCTGACCACGGTGATGCTGGTGCTTTACTATGGCCTGACGCGCATCATTTTCGCAATGTCGCGGGACGGCCTGCTATCCCCGATTCTGTCGGTCGTTCACCCCAAAACGCAAACGCCGGTCCGTATTATCGTCATCTGCGGCGTTTTCATGGCGATTGTGGCCGGGCTCATCCCGCTGGGCGAGCTGGCCGAACTCGTCAATATCGGCACCCTGGCCGCTTTCGTGCTGGTGTGCCTGGGCGTGATCGTGTTGCGCATCCGCCAACCGCATCTGCCCCGGCCCTTCAAGAATCCGCTCAACCCCTTGTTCCCCGTACTGGGAATGCTGTCTTGCGGCGCCTTGATGGCTTTTCTGCCTCCGCTTACATGGCTGCGCTTCCTCGTTTGGCTGCTGATCGGGGCCATCGTCTACTTCGCGTATTCGTACCGTCACAGCAAGCTGAACCCCGCGCCGCGTTAAAAACCTAAACCGCGGCCAGCACAGCAAACGGGCTAGATTAACATCTAGCCCGTTTTTTTCTATCCATACAGCTAAGACCATACGCTGCGGAACCCATACAGCCGACACAACTTGTTACAAATTCGCAATATTTTAAATATGCTAATGCGCTAATATTGCTTGAGCGCTGAATTACCTCTGGTCAATGACAATTCCAGTAGCGCGCGACCTTAAAAAGGAGCCATGAATTGATCTCAAAAATACGGCGAGTCATTTCAAAAACCCTCCAATCCAAGAACCGGGGATTGGTGTTGACGCTGTGCCAAAATCTTGTAGCGTTTACCCCTGCCGACGCAAATTCCGCCGAGTATTTAGCCCGCTTATCCGCAAAAGAAAACGGGCCCGCATTAGCGGAGGCGGCAAATAGGCTTAGCGCGGGCAGTATCGACACCGCATCGCCGGAACAGCGGCCATTGGGTCCGCCAGGCGCCATACCTAAGCTCCGGCTTGGCGCGCCCGGCGACATAGACTTTGTCGTATCCCAAGTTGCGGAAGGGGCCCGAAGCGGTTATTTTTCTCCGACCTATCTCAAAAAGGAAACACAACAGCATTTCGCCCATGCGCTATCGCGGGTATGCAAGCATGGCGACTTGAGCCGGGGTACCTATAGAGGCATAGAAACCGTCCCGGCGGAGTTGTGGGTGTGCGCGCGGAAGCATCAAGCACTCGGCTTTCTCCTTATCGCCGGCCTCGACAACCAGGGCGGCCCGGATCGCGAGCTCTATATGGTAGGTGTGCAGCCGGACTACCAAGGGCAAGGTTTGGGACGGGCCTTGACGGATTTTTTCCGTGAACGGTTTGCGGGTCGCACCCTCTATGCGCAATGCCGGCCCGAATCGGAGCGGATGCACGCTATGTTGCTTCGCCGAGGTTTTGTTCATATCGGCAACACCGTCGGCGGCTATCGCGTGCTCCGCTTTCAGGCATAAATCCACCAACGGCGCCGGAATGAATTCATCAGCGGCATCGATGACAGGGCCGGAACCGGAAATTACGGTTAAAATAGGCTAGAAAATTGCGCGGCTCTACGTTCTAGATTGAACACCCCGATTCGGCATTATGCTGCGCCGTTCCTAACGAAAGGGTTTGCACCATGGTAGACATTACAAAATTAAATTCCGCATCGAGCAGCAGCTTGCCCAAAGCAGGCGAAGCCGCAATCAATGCCTTGGAGGCGGATGCAAAGCCATTCAGCGCTTACCTCAAATCCGCCGCTCAGGACGCTAACGCCGGCAGCAACCCGGCCTTCCTCAACTTGGCCGACATCGGCGCCAACGCCATTCAACGTCAGGCGGCGGCTGCGCCAATCTCAAGCACACCTGAACCCAGCTTCTCCAGCTTGACCCAAGCCAGTGAATACGCGAAACAGCACGCGGCAGGCAAACCCGACAATCGGAATGAAACGGCTTTCAGCAGCCTGCTTGAAGCGGCACGCGCGCCCGTCGCGGCAGTTGGGACGCCGCTGCCTTTCGCCGAGACGAAAACCTCGTCCGGCTAAGCGTTTCGCAGAACATTCGGAAGAAGCAAGCCCAAGCACGTATAGAGGGTTCTTAGCCCTCTGCCCGAGCAATAAAAAAGCCTACATTTCGTAGGCTTTTTTATTGCTCGGCTCCGAGGAAACGAATTTCATGTTTTTATCAGGCCCAATACATTGCTCTGGGCCGAATCGTAGAGCGCCAGGGCTTGCAGCGACGCCTGCGTCTGGACGTTAGCCTGAGCCTGGCTGGTCGATTCCTGGGTGTAATTGGTATCGCTGATTCGGCTCTTGGCGGCGGCCAGGTTTTCGTAAGTATTGCTCAAATTGGCCAGTGTGGAATTCAAGCCGGCCTGGGCGGCGCCGATGCCGGCTTGCTGTGTCGTTATAGTGTTCAGCGCGCCATCCAAGGCGTTAAGCGCGCTCGTCGCGCCGGATTGGCTGGTGACATCGATATTGGAAATACCCAAGCCCTGGCTGGATACGTCGCCCAGGTTCAGCGGGCTGGTTTCGCCGGGGTTGCCACCCGATTGAACTTGCCCGTTAAACGTCCCGTCAAGCAGCGTTTGACCGTTAAATTGCGTGTCGCTGGCGATTTGATTCAAGCCCTGGCTGAGCTGGCTGATTTCGCCTTGAATCGATTGTAAATCGCTGGCGCTATTCGTCCCATTGGCCGCTTGTACGGTCAGCTCGCGTATCCGCTGGACAGTATCGGACGCCTGGCTCAAGGCGCCGCCCGCCGTGTCCGTAAGCGACAATCCGTCGTTAACATTCCTGATGGCTTGCTGATCCCCGCCCATTTGCGACACCATGGCGACCGCAATAGCCAAACCCGCAGGATCGTCTTTGGCGGAATTGATGCGCGACCCCGAACTGAGCCGCTGGAACGCCGTGAGCTGCGAATTTTGCGCGTTGTTCAGGTTGTTGAGAGACGGGGGGTTAATCATGGAAGCATCCTCCATTAGGGACTTCGTATTTCATGCGCTGCGCGCGACAAAAACCTCAAACGGCCGAGCAAAAATCCACGGTATTTTCTCTACCGTACGCTTTTTATTGTACAACACGACTTTTCCATGTCAAATACAAAAACCGTTTTGTTACAAATTGTTACAGATTCAAAATCGCTGGAACCCACCCCAAAACCGGATACGGCCACACCCGCATGAGTGACTGAGTAAGCGTGTTCGCCCCGATTTTGGATGACGCCATGACAATATTGAATATAGAGAAAAATAAGCGGGTTAGATTTGCATCTAACCCGCTATTTTTTGGTGGGCCCGCACGGACTTGAACCGTGGACCAAGGGATTATGAGTCCCCTGCTCTAACCAACTGAGCTACAGGCCCGAAAGCAAATGATCAAGCTTCGCCGTCGAGGAAGCTGCGCAGACGATCGGAGCGCGACGGATGGCGAAGCTTGCGCAGGGCCTTGGCTTCGATCTGGCGGATGCGTTCGCGCGTGACGTCGAATTGTTTGCCGACTTCTTCCAAGGTGTGATCGGTATTCATTTCAATGCCGAAGCGCATGCGCAGCACCTTGGCTTCGCGCGGCGTCAGGCTTTCCAGAACCTCGTTGGTCGCATCGCGCAGGCTGGCATAAATCGCCGCATCCGAGGGCGTCATGGTCGCCGAATCCTCGATGAAATCGCCCAAATGGGAATCCTCGTCGTCTCCGATGGGGGTTTCCATGGAAATGGGTTCTTTCGAGATTTTCAGTATCTTGCGGATCTTTTCCTCGGGCATTTCCATTTTCACCGCCAATTCGGCCGGATCGGGCTCCAGCCCGGTTTCCTGCAGGATTTGACGCGAAATTCGGTTCATTTTGTTGATCGTCTCGATCATGTGCACCGGAATGCGGATGGTGCGCGCCTGGTCCGCGATGGAACGCGTAATCGCTTGGCGTATCCACCAGGTGGCATAGGTGGAAAACTTGTAGCCGCGGCGATATTCGAACTTGTCCACGGCCTTCATCAAGCCGATATTGCCTTCTTGAATCAGGTCGAGAAACTGCAGGCCGCGATTGGTGTATTTCTTGGCGATGGAGATCACCAGGCGCAGGTTGGCCTCGATCATCTCACGCTTGGCGCGGCGCGCCTTGGCTTCGCCGGTGGTCATCTGGCGGTTGATTTCCTTCAGTTCCTTGATCGGAATCTGGACGCGCCGCTGCAAGTTCAGCATACTCTGCTGCATCTCGACAATCGCGTGCTGGAAACGCTCCAAGCTTTCGCTATAGGGCTTGCCCGCCTTGATTTCAGACACGACCCAGTCCAAATTGCCCTCGTTGCCGGGGAAATTTTTAATGAAATGAGCGCGCGGCATGCCTGCCTTGGTGACGCACATGTCCATAATGCCGCGCTCGTAAGCGCGCACTTCGTCCACCAGGCCGCGCAGGCTATCGCACAGCGCCTCGACCTGCTTGACGGTGAAACGAATCGCCATTAGCTCGCTGGAAACGGTCTCCTGCAAATCCTGGTAAGCCTTAGCCTTGGAACCCTTCTTCGCCAGGGCTTGCTGCATTTTCTCGAACGATGCGCGAATGGATACGAAACGCTCCAAAGCGTCTACTTTCAGTTGCGCCAAATTGGCCGCAGCGAGCGCCCCGGCAGCATCTTCGTCCTCTTCTTCCTCTTCCAGGGATTCGGCCTCGACTTCTTCGGTCAAGGCCGCCTGTTCAGCCATCTGTTGTTCGGTTTCGTCGGAATTAACCAGGCCGTCCACCAGTTCGTCGATGCGCATTTCATCGCGTTCGATCTTCGCCGCCATCTCCAGGATTTCGGCAATCGTGGTGGGGCAGGAGGAAATCGCCTGCACCATATGCTTCAGGCCTTCCTCGATGCGCTTGGCGATTTCGATCTCGCCTTCCCGCGTCAAGAGTTCGACCGAGCCCATTTCGCGCATATACATGCGCACCGGATCGGTGGTGCGGCCGAATTCCGAATCCACCGTGGAGAGCGCCGCTTCGGCCTCTTCCACGGCATCTTCGTCGGTGACGGCCGGCGTCGCGTCCGACATCAGCAGCGTTTCGGCGTCGGGTGCTTCGTCGTAAACCGAGATGCCCATATCGTTGATCATGCTGATGACGCTTTCGATCTGCTCCGCGTCCAGCATTTCGTCCGGCAAATGATCGTTGATCTCGAAATACGTCAGATAGCCCCGCTCCTTGCCCAGGGCAATCAGATTCTTCAGACGCATCCGCCGTTCTTCGGCATCGTTCAGTTTTGCGTCGATTTTCTCGTGTTCTGTGGCCATAACTTATAGTCCAATAAAGGAA
>JAIOJO010000110.1 GCA_019911985.1 Sulfuricellaceae bacterium
CTGGCATCTGCCCTATCCGGTGGAAACGGTGGAGATAGTTAATCTGGATCAAGTTCGGACTGTGGAAGTCGGCTACCGCGGCAATGTCAAAAATAAGATGTTGAAAGAGTCGTTGATGCTCACCGACGACGAAAATATTATCGATATCCAGTTTGCCGTGCAGTACATCCTGAAAAATCCCGAAGACTATCTTTTTAAAAACCGCTCTCCCGACGATGCCGTGCTGCAAGCGGCGGAGACGTCCATACGCGAAATTGTCGGTAAAAGTAAAATGGATTTCGTTTTGTACGAGGCTCGTGAGGAGGTGGCTGTGAGGGCAGCCAAATCGATTCAGGAGATCCTCGATCGTTACCAAACCGGCATCAAAATCAGCAAAGTAACGATGCAGAACGCTCAGCCGCCAGAGCAAGTACAAGCCGCATTCGATGATGCTGTTAAGGCGGGGCAAGATAAAGAACGGCAAAAGAACGAAGGTCAGGCCTATGCAAACGATGTCGTTCCGAAAGCACGCGGTGCGGCGGCACGCTTGCTGGAAGAGGCGAACGGTTATAAGCAGCGGGTGATTGCCAATGCGGAAGGTGATGCCAGCCGCTTCAAACAGATTGTTTCTGAATACAATAAGGCACCGGTGGTTACGCGCGACCGCCTATATCTGGATGCCATGCAGCAAATGCTCTCAAGTAGCAGTAAGGTACTGGTGGATCAGAAAGGCGGAAATAGTATGTTGTATTTACCGCTGGATAAGTTGATTCAGCAAAATGCGGCGTCGTCTGCAACAGATGCGGCGCCCGTTCAGCCAAAAGGACAAGCGGCTCCGCCGGTTCCGGCACAGCAAGACGATGCCACGGTTCGTTCGCGCGATGCTTTTCGTAGTCGCGAACGGGAGGCTCGGCCATGAGCAATCGATTCGTAGCCATTATGGTGGCGGTGCTGGGTGCTCTAATGTTGCTGAATTTATCCGTGTACACGGTTGACCAGCGCCAGTATGCATTGGTCTTTCAATTGGGTGAAATTGTTGCCGTGCAGAAAGAGCCGGGGCTCTATTTTAAATTGCCGTTCGTGCAGAATATCCGCTATGTGGAAAAGCGGATATTGACTTTCGACTCGGCCGAGCCGGAGCGATTCATTACATCAGAAAAGAAGCCTGTTCTGGTGGATTCCTACGTCAAATGGCGGATCGTCGACCCGAAGCAATATTACGTTAGCGTTGGAGGCGATGAAGTGCGTGCTGAAATTCGCTTGTCGCAAACCATTAACGATGGTTTGCGTGCCGAATTTGGTAAGCGTACCGTGCATGACGTAGTATCGGGCGAGCGCGAAAAAATTATGGAAATATTGCGCTCGAAAGCGGATCAGGATGCATCTAAGATCGGTGTTCATGTCATGGATGTTCGCCTCAAACGGGTGGAACTTACTCCCGAGGTCAGCGAATCGGTGTACCGTCGCATGGAGGCCGAGCGCAAGCGGGTGGCTAACGAGTTGCGTTCGCAAGGTTCGGCTGAGGCGGAGAAAATCCGCGCCGATGCGGATCGCCAGCGAGAAGTGATTTTGGCGGAAGCTTACCGCGATGCGCAGCGCATCAAGGGTGAGGGCGACGCCAAAGCTTCGGCAATTTACGCTTCAGCCTATGGACACAATGCAGAATTCTATTCGTTTTATCGTAGTCTGCAGGCGTATCGTGAGAGCTTTAAGAATAAAAGCGACGTGATGGTGCTTGACCCCAATTCGGACTTCTTCAAGTATCTCAAGAACCCTAAACGATCGGCAAAGTGATTCATGAGTGTGAATTTGCTGGCAGCTCTTGGCCTCATGCTGGTGATCGAAGGCTTGCTGCCCTTGGTGGCACCCGTACTATGGCGTCAAACCTTTCGCCGTATGATCGAGATGCGTGACGGCCAGTTGCGCTTCGTCGGCTTGACCTCGATCGCGGGCGGCTTGCTGCTGTTGTTTTTCCTGAATATCTAATCCTTTACTCATTGAATATGCAAGCTTGGCTCTTACCCGAATACATCGACGACATTCTTCCGCCCGAAGCGCGGAAGGTGGAGTCGATACGCCGCAAACTGCTGGATTTATTTCACTGCCATGGCTACGAACTCATTATTCCACCTCTGCTGGAATATCTCCCGTCGTTGCTGTCGGGAACCGGCCACGACATGGATATTAAAACCTTCAAGCTGGTAGACCAATTAAGCGGAAGGATGTTGGGGCTGCGTGCCGATATCACGCCCCAGTCGGCGCGTATCGATGCCCATTTGCTGAATCGCCAAGGTGTTGTCCGCTTATGTTACGCCGGTAGCGTGTTGCATACGCTACCGGCGGGCCACGCTCAAACTCGCGAGCCTTTGCAAATCGGGGCCGAATTGTTCGGCCATGCGGGTTTGGAGAGCGATGTCGAGATTCTGCAGTTGATGTTGAAGGCCTTGCATTTAATCGAAGTGCCGGCCGACTATTTGGATATTGGCCATGTGGCGATATTTCGCAGTTTGGTGACGCGCCAAGGCGTGGAGGCGGAGTTGGAAGCCGATTTGTTCCAGGCTTTGCAAAGCAAAGACATTGCCGCCTTGGACGAGTTGACGATGGGCTTTCAGCCTGAAATTCGTGCCGCTCTACTGGTATTGCCCGAATTGTATGGGGGTGCCGAGGTGTTGGGCCGCGCCAAACAGTGCTTGCCATCCTACCCTGAAATTGAACAGGCGCTAGATCAATTGCAAATGTTGGCTGGGCAGTTGCAGGGTTTAGTAGGAAGTTTGTGTTTCGATTTGGCGGAACTGCGCGGTTATCATTACCACTCCGGGGTTATGTTCGCGGCTTACGTCCCGGGTTACGGCGATGGTATCGCCTTCGGCGGTCG
>JAIOJO010000111.1 GCA_019911985.1 Sulfuricellaceae bacterium
GGCCACGGCATCGCTGCCGAGCACGACAGCGAGGAGCGCGCCCAGGGCGGTGACGGTGCCCATCACCATGTAGACCACTTGCGCGTTGTCCAGCAGGCTGAGTTCGGTGTTGCTCACCAGCAGCAGGCTCAGCACCGACATGATGACGGAGAGTGCCAGCAGCCAGGCGAGGCCGCGCCCGCTCATCAGGAGTTCCCCGCTTTCTTTGCGGGCGATCAGGGTGATAGGGTTCATCAGGCGGCCTCCTTTGCTTCGGTTACTGCCATGTAGAGTTCTTCCAGCCCGCCGCCCTCACGGTGGATTTCATCGATGCGCAGGCCCGTGTCCAGCAACTTGCGCCATGCGCTGGCGGGTTCGATGGCGCTGGCGATTTCCACATGCCACCAGTCTCCCGCGCGGGTCAGGAGGGTGATGTCAGCGGGAAGCGGCTGTGCTGTCTCTGTGGCCTCCACGCGCAGCCGGTAGCGCACCGCGGCACGCTGGGTAGACAGCAGGTCGGCGATGGAGCCTTCCAGCAGGGTACGGCCTTCCGCGATGATGCCGATGCGGGTGCAGAGCCGATCCACGTCGTCGAGCAGGTGGGTGCACAACAGAATGCCCACGCCCTGGTTCGCGCTCAAATCCAGCAGCACGTCGTGGATTTCCCGGCGCCCGCGCGGGTCCAGGCCGTTGGTGGGCTCGTCCAGGATCAGCAATTCGGGTTGGTTGATGAGCGCACGGGCCAGACCGAGCCGTTGCCGCATGCCGCGGGAATAGGTCTCGATCGGCGCCGGACTTTGGCCATCCAGGCCGACCCGACCCAACAAGCTGGCGATCTCGGTTTTATCCAGGTTCTTTTGATACAGGCGGGCGAACCACATCAGGTAGTCGCCGGCACTCATCCAGTCATAGAACCCGGCCTGTTCGGCCAGCACGCCGATCCGCCGGTGCAACTGGAGCGCATCGGCCGCAGGGTCGAGCCCCAGCACCCGAACTGATCCGGCTGTAGGCGCCCGCAACCCGGTGACGACTGAAATGGTGGTGCTTTTCCCCGCGCCGTTGGGGCCGAGCAGGCCGTAGATCTGGCCTTTCTGCAACGTCAGGTTGACGTCTCGCAATACCGTGTGAGTGCCAAGATTGAGCTTCAGCTTGTGTATTTCGATCAGCATTGTTCTCTCCTTATATGGCCTTGAGACCCAAAGAAAAGCCCCGTTACTCACAACGAGGAACGGGGGTATTCTCCGCTTAGGCGCTTAGTCCGCGTTAGGGCCTTCCGGTGCGTTTTCCAGCACGTCGCCGGTTTTGGCGTCCACGCCGACTTCCTGCGTAACCTTGCCGTGCTTAATGTCGAAGGAATAACGCAGGCCGCTGCCGCCCTTCTCCTGCTCCAGTTCCTCATCGGTAATTTTGCCTGGATGGGCCTTGAGGGCAATCGCCCGAGCTTGTTCCAGATTGATTTTCGCCTCCCCGGCGAATTTCTGGCCGGTGAAGGCGAGCGCATTGGCCGTGGTTACGGTCAGAACCAGTCCCAGTAAAGTGATTAGGTGTTTCTTCGGTGCTGTCATTGTGATGCTCCTATCGAGTTGATTGAAATCGGGCAGGCGCTTTGGCGTCCACCGTGATAATCACTTTACGCCGCGAAAATTAGCTTAAGGTTAGGGAGAGCCCCGGCTGGGCCGGGGGCATCCGGAACCGATTACTTCTTCGGTGCCTTTCGTTCCTCTTTTTTCTCCTGCGCGGGGGTTTCCCTGCTTTCCTCCTTCTTGTTCTCTGCGGCCTCTTCTTTTTTCTCCTGTTTTTTGGCTTCTTTTTTGTGCCTTACCGGTTTGTGCTTGGCAGGTGCGGCTTCCGTTGGCGAAGTTGCGCTCGCAGGCGCCGTTGCGTCGGCGGCGAGCGCCGAGAAGCTGGAAACTGCGAAAATGGCGGCAATGAGAGAAGACAACGATTTGGTATTCATTTTTTGATTCCTTTCATGATGTGTTTATAAGTTGATAGAACCAGCGACGCGGTGTTGTATCGCTGTGATTTTATTTATATAAATAAAGTCATTTTTTTCAAGTCTGGTTCAGGAGTAGGCGGCGAACCACCCCTCCCGTTCCACCAAAAAAGTCCGTCAGATCGAGGCAAGGCGATCAGTCGTCGTCCCGTTCCTGACCTTCGCGGCCCTCGGTTTCATGATCGGTCTGGTCCGCTTGGGCGGAAAGAATCTTGCCGTTGTTTACGTCCACTTTGACATCCGTAGTCTGGGCGCCGCTCGTTACTTCCACGCCATAGACAACTGTGCCGTTCTCATCCTCCAGTTCGGCGCGCACGGCCTTGCCCTGCACATGCCCCTCGGCTGCCGCGATCGCCTGGGTCAGGCTGATCTTGGCCTGGGATAGCAAGGCGGCGTCGTTTTCCTGCCCTTCATTGGCGCCGTTCACGCCGGCGAAGGCCAAGGAAGCGCCAAGGGTAGCCAAGCCGATGACACCGAAAAGAAGGGATTTTTTGGTTCGCATGATGATGCTCCTAATTGAGTTGATTGAAATCCAAATCCGGCAGGCGCATTGGCGTCCACCGTAATGATCACGCTACGCTCCGAAAATTAGGGCGGAGTTAGCGCGCCGCTCGATCGTTATTTCTCCACCGATACGGGTTGGTATGCATAACGCACGAGATCGACGGCGTGATTCGTAGCGATGTGGACGGTTCCCGCGATCACAAGGGTCGCAAGCATGGCTGCAGCCAGCCGCCTGGGCTTAAGGTCTTCATGAGTCTGGTATACATGGGCTACGGCCAACGCCGCGACCCATGCCACCCCGAAACTCAGGCCGCCGAGCACGTCGGACAGCCAGTGTGCGCCCAGATACAGCCGGGAGAAAGCGATCGGCGCAATCAGTAGCGCCGCTGCGAGTGCGAACACCTTGCGCAGGCGGCGTTGCTCCCCGCGGCATAGCAGGAATGCCAGGAATCCGTAGGCGACGATGCTCAAGGTGGCATGACCGCTTGGAAAGGAAAACTGTTCGACTCCGCCATAGAACGGACCGGGCCGTGGCCGATGCAGGGTCAACTTGAGCACCTTTACCAGTGCCTCCGCCACGCCTATGGCAGCGAGCCAATATGCTGCCGTATGCCAGAGGCGATGGGCGATGAACCACGCCAAGGCGACCAGGATCACCGGCAGCAATACCTGGACGTCCCCCAGTTCCGTGATCGCGACCATCAGGCTATCCACTGCCGGAGTTCGCAGTTTCTGAAGGAGGCCGTAGACGATGACATCTACTTCCACCAGCGGGTCGTGGCTTAGCACATCCTCCAATACCCCGAAGAACAGCCAGGCACCGCCGAGAATGAGAAGCGCGGCAGAGACGAGGAACCATTTCGGACTTTCCCGGCTGATCAGCCAAGCCAGTATCTCCCTCCACTGAAAGCGCCGGCCCCTCACCAGCTCAGGGCTTGCGCGGGCCGCCGCTTGGGAACTCCCGTGCAAAGCGGCACCGGCGGCTATTGCAATACCGGCAACGGCAAACCACGCCCCAGCCGGTAACAGTTCCAGTGCAAAGAATGCCCGTAGCGGCGGCATGGCCAGAACCGTTGCAAACGCGGCCAGCATGGCGCCGACAAGAAGCAGGCGAGCCGGTCTGAGGGGCCAAACCAGGATGGCGAGTATCCACCAGGCTATGGAGAACAGGACAACTGTTGCGGCAGTGCGTGCCTCGCTGGCGCTTCCCGCGAAATAGCCTTTAACGAAGGCGTAGGCGGCAAAAGTGGCAAGCGCCGCGACGAGTCCCGCAGGCACCGCGAAGCGGAGGACACGCTCGACGAAACCGGGACGGACCCGTTCCGCGTTGCGTTCGAAGGAGAGGAAGAAGGCTGGAAGGCCGATCGTGAGAGAACCGACCAGGGTCAGATGGCGAGGCAGGAAGGGGAAGGTGACATCCGCAATCCCCACGGCGAAAGCGAGGAGCGTGGCGTAGACGGTTTTCGTCAGGAACAGCACCGCCAGCCGTTCGACGTTGCCGATCACGCGGCGGCCCTCGGCGACGACCAATGGCAGGTTCGCAAACCGGTTGTCGAGCAGGACAAGCTGCGAGACCGCGCGCGCGGCCCCGGTTCCGGCGCCCATGGCTATGCCGACGTCGGCCTGCTTGAGCGCGAGGATGTCGTTTATGCCATCCCCCACCATGGCGACCACGTGGCTTCTCGCCTGGAGCGCCGCAATGATCGACCGCTTCTCTTGCGGTGATGCTCTGCCAAACACCGCGCGTGTTTCCACGAGTTCGGAGAGTGCCGCCGGATCCTCCGGCAACTGCCGTGCATCTACAGGCGCGGCGGCATCCGCCACGCCGACTTTCATCGCCACCTGGCTTACCGTGCCGGGATGATCTCCCGAAATCACTTTTACCGTGATGCCTTGCTCGGCAAAATACCGCAGTGTTTCGGCTGTGTCGGCACGGATCCGTTCGGCCAGCAGCACGAGTGCGACCGGAACAAGACCGGGGGGCAAGCGATCCGGGGCAAGTTCGCCGTCCGTGCTGGCGAGGAGAACCACGCGCCGTCCGGCCTGCGCGTGGTTCTCTGCACAAGCCCGCACGGTTTCGCCTCCCGGGATATTGGCCAGGAGCACCTCGGGGGCTCCCAGAACCCAGGTACCCAGTTCGTCAAGCGTTGCGCCACTCCATTTGCGAACCGACGAGAACGGCACCAGGCCGGTGGAAACAACGCCACGTGCGTTGGGATAGGCGCGCCCGATTGCCCGCAAGGTGGCATTCGGATTGGGGTCTGTTGCCGCGAGTGCCGCCAGTGCGTTTAGCGCGTCGGGATGGGCGGCCAACAACTCGACGTGCTCGATCTCGGGCTCCCGCTCGGTCAGGGTGCCGGTCTTGTCGAGGCAGATAACGTCGACTCTCGCCAATGTCTCGGTCGCCGGGAGGTCCTGGACGAGCGTCTTCCGCCGCGCCAATCGAATCGCCCCCAGGGCGAGCGCCGCACTGGTCAGCAAGACCAAACCCTCGGGCACCATGGCGACCACGCCGGCGGCGGAAAAGAGCAGCGCGCCGGTCAGATGCGCCTGTGCGATGACCTGACTCCCAAAAAGGAGCAATGCTGTCGGGACAATCGCCCATGTGACGTAGCGGAGCATCCGGTTGATCCCGGCGCGCAGCTCGGAGTGCGCCAGGGTGAAGTGTCTGGCCTCCCTGGCGAGGTTGTGGGCGTAGGCAGCCGATCCGACCCGTGTTGCCCGGTAGCGCCCGTTCCCGGCAATCACAAAGCTTCCCGAGAGCACTGTCTTGCCCGCCAGTTTGGGCACGGGTTCGGCTTCGCCACTGAGAAGGGACTCGTCCACCTCCAGGCTGTTGGCTGAAAGCAGGACGCCGTCCACCAGAATCTGATTGCCGGGGGCCAGATCGAGAACGTCATCCAGGACGATCTCCGAGGCCGGCACTTCGATGATGCGCCCCGAGCGAACCACGCGGGCCTTGGGCTGGCTAAGCAGCGCGAGGCGCTCCAGCGTCCGTTTTGCCCGCAGTTCCTGAATGATCCCGATCAGGGAATTGATGATGAGCACACCACCGAACAACGCGTCCTGCCATGGCCCCACTGCGAGGATGACGACGAATAGCGAACCCAGGATCGCGTTGAAGCGGGTAAGGACATTTGCGCGAACAATCTCCCATCCCGACCGGCTCGTGGGTTCCAATACCCGGTTGGCCTCTCCTCTTTCGCGGCGCGCCTGTACTTCCGCGTTACTCAGGCCGTCAAGGCTTTTTGGCATGGCTGTATCCTTGAGTCATTCGGGGCCGCACCCAGGCCCGCGCGATGGGCGGCGCCAACACTCCAAGCGCAATCTACGTCTTCGAGGCCGGTCAGGTTAAGCCGCTATGCCTGGATCGCCCGTCTTTTTCTCAAAGCGCCCGAAGCGCAAAGCCAGCATCGGCAGCACCAGCAGATTTAGAATGGTCGACGTAATCAGGCCACCCAGGATGACAACCGCCATCGGCCCTTCGATTTCGTTGCCGGGCGCCCCGCTGTACAGCGCCAGCGGCAAAAGGCCCAAAGCGGTGACCAGAGCCGTCATCAGAATGGGTGATAGCCGTTCCGCCGCGCCGCGTATCGCTGCATCCTTGCCCCACACCACGCCTTCCACCTCGACCAGATGGCGATAGTGCGAGATCAGCATGATGGCGTTGCGCAGGGTGATGCCGAACAGCGTGACGAAACCCACCAGCGAGCCGATCGACAATACCCCGCCGGTGGCCAGCACCATCACCACGCCGCCGGCCAGCGCGAACGGCAGGTTGGCGAACACCAGGATGGCCGAGCGCATGCCGCCCAGCGCCATGTACAACAGCAGCGCCACGCCCGCCGCAGCCAGTGCCGAATGCAATAGCAGATCCTGTTGTGCGCGGGCCTGCTCCGGCGCATCGCCGGCGTAGACCAGGTAAGTGCCGCGCGGCAGCGTGACCTGAGCCGCGATGTGTTTTTTTACCGCCGTGACGAAACTCGACAGCGCACGCCCCTTGACGTCTGCGGTCACCACTTGCAGGCGTTGCGCGTCATCGTGCAGGATCAGATAGCGCCCGTCGGTCTGGGTGATGTCCGCCACGTCCCGGAGTTGCACCATGCGGCCGTACGGGGTCTTCAACGGCAACTCGCCCACTTGTGCCGGGCTTTGTCGCAGGCGCGGCGCCAGCACTACCGCCACGTCGAATACGCGGTTACCCTCGTACACCTCACCTACCAGCGTGCCGGCGTAGGCGGTTTCGACCGTATTCAGGGCGTCAACCGGCGCAATGCCGAGCCGCGACAGAGCGCTGTCGCGCAAATGGATGACCAATTGCGGACTGCCGGTCGGCGCCTGTACCTGCACCGCGCCGGCACCCGGCACGCTGCGTATCGCGGCAGCGATTTCCCCGGCCTTGCGGTCGAGCACGTCGAGGTCGTTGCCATAGACATTCACCACTACTGGCGCGATATAGCCCGAAATCGTTTCGTGGATGCGCTCGGTCAGGAAGGTGTTGACCGAGAAACTCGCGCCCACGAAGGGCGCAACGGTGCTGCGGATGGCATTCAATACGCGCTGTTGTCCGGCGCCGGAAAGCGGTGTCAAGTCCACCTCGAATTCACTCGAAAAGGCACCTGCCGGATCCGACACCTGGGTCGCTCGCCCCGCGCGCTGGGCTACCGAACGTACCCCCGGAATGCGGCTGAGCGTCGCGCTCACACGCTGCCCCAGCGCAAGCGACTGGGCCAGCGACGTGCCGGGTGCCATTTTCATGTGGACGATGAAATGTCCCTCGCGCAAGGTGGGCAGGAAGCTGCCTTGCAGGAACGGCAGCACGGCAAACGCTGCGCCGCACAGTAACACCACAATCAGCATCGCTGCGCCAGCGCGCTGGTCGATGCCGGCAAGCAGGCGGGTATAGCGCGCCTTGAGCCATTGGCTCAAGGGCGGTTCTTTTGCCTCTGCCGCACGGCGCGCCAGTAGTGCATAGGAAAGCGCCGGGGTAAGCGTCAGCGCCACCACCAGCGAGGCCATGATGGCAGCGATATAGGCGAGCGCCAACGGGCCGAACAAGCTGCCGGCCACACCGGACAGCGTCAATACCGGCACGAATACCAGCGCCACGATGAAGGTGGCGTAGATCACCGCACCGCGCACTTCGAGCGATGCGTTCAACACCACCTGCGCGGCATTCAGCGGCGCGGCCAGCAGGCGATTTTCACGCAGGCGCCGGAAAATGTTTTCCACATCGACAATGGCGTCGTCCACCACCTCGCCGATGGCGATGGCGAGTCCGCCCAGCGTCATGGTATTGAGACCGATGCCGAAGTGATTCAGCACGATCACCGCAGTCAGCAGCGAAAGCGGAATCGCGGTCGCCGAAATGACCGCTGCGCGCGCGTTGAACAGGAACAGGAACAGCACGATCAGCACCAGCGCAGCGCCGATCAGCAGCGCGGTGCGCAGGTGGCTGATCGCGGTTTCAATGAAATTGGCCGGACGGAACAGGTCGGGATTCAGCGTCACGCCTTCGGCAGTGAGGGCGGGTTTGAGCTGCGCGAGGCGCTGTTCCAGCGCCCGGGTCACGGCCAGGGTATTCGCGCCGTACTGCTCCTCGACCACCAGCATCACGCCCGGCTGCCCCTCGATCGAAGCCGCGCCGACCGCGGGGGCGGGCGCCACCGTGACATTCGCGACGTCTGCCAGGTGCAGGGTGGCGCCACCCTGATTGCGCAGCACCACCGCACCCAGTTCTGCGGCGGAGATGGGCTGCCCGGTGGTTTCCAGCGTGATGCGCTGGTTGCTGTTTTCGATGATGCCGGCGCCGCGCACTGCGGTTGCCCGTTTTGCCGCATCGACCACGTCCTGAATAGCCAGGCCGTAACGCACCAGCTTGCCGGGGGCGATCTGGATCTGCAACTGTTTCACCTCGCCGCCAAACACCGAGATACCTGCCACCCCGGCCACGGACAGCAGTTGCGGTTTAACGCTCCAGTCGGCGAGGGTGCGCAGTTCCATCAGGGAGCGCGACTTCGAGGTCAGACCAAGACTCAGCACCACGCTGGTGGATGAAGCCAAGGGCAGCAATGTTGGCGCTTTCACGCCTTGGGGAAGGGTACCGGCGGTGCCGCCCATTTGCTCAGCCACGACCTGCCGGGCCCGGTAGATATCGGTGTTCGCCGTGAAAGTCAGGGTAATCATGGACAGCCCCTGAAACGACTTGGAACGCATGGTCTTGATCCCGGTCAGGCCGGCCAGCCGGTTCTCCAGGGGTTGGGTGACCAGCACTTCCACCTGGGCGGGTGATAAGCCCGGTGCTTCGGTCTGCACCTGTACCTGAGGTGGGGCGAATTCCGGGAATACATCCAGCCGCGCATGGCTGAGGGCGAACAGGCCATACCCCGCCAGCAGCATGGCCAGGGCGATGACAACGCCGCGAAAGCGGATGGCAAAGTCAACGATGGGAGTCAGCATGGGCGATGAAGTCCTGTTAAACCTGAAAAAAATCGGTTAGCCACAGAGAACACAGAGTTCACAGAGAAAAAACGATGGATTGACGTAAATTTGTGCTTTCATCCGGTGAACTGAAACAATAGCTGGAACTCGCTTCATCTCTATGTCCTTGTGCTCTCTGTGGCCGGCATTGCGGTTTTTGGCTTCAATGATCTGGATTGGCAAAAACGTGCGTGCTCTCATCGGCTAACCGTCGTCATCACCTGCGTCGCCGCTCGGACTGCCCGCTTGCGGTTTCGGCTGGAATTCCTGCGAGAACAGCAAGGCTGCGCCCTTGACCGCCACGCGTTCGCCGCCGTGCCACTGCGCAACAAACCAGCCGCCGGGTGCGGGTGTGTCGACGGCGATTTCGCGGCGCACGAATTGCGTATCGGTGGGCTGCACATAGACCCACGGCCGATTGGCGTACCAGACCACGGCCAAGTTCGGGATCACAACACCGTCGACAGATTGTCCGGCGGGCAGCAAGGCCTCGATGCGCATGCCAATGCGCAATCCCGAGCGCGGCGCCTGGTAGAAATAAGCCGGGCTCTGGATGACCGGATCGGCCAGCGGCGAAGGCGATACGAGGCGCGCAATGATCTGAGCCCCGCTGCTTTCCGGCAGGCCGATATGGATCGTTGGCGGTGGTGTACCTACCGCCTCGCTCTGCGGCAATGCGACGGAAAGTAAAGCTTGCTGTCCGGAATTCAGTGCATCCAGTTGCGGCGAGTGTGCAGCCAGCGCCCAGCGCACCAGCACGTCGCCCCAGCGGCTGCGCGCTGTGTCACCGGCAGCCAGCAATGTTGCCTGTGCGGCCTCCAGATGCGCGCGGTCTGCTTCCCAAGTGGCGCGTGCCGCCTCGGCCGCTTTGTCCGACACGTTGTGATCCTGGTCATTGAGCAGCGCCAAGCGCCGGTATTCGCGTTCCGAAGCCGCAGCCTGGGCGCGCGCCGCATCGGTCTGCAGTTGTGCCGCGCGCAGTTGTCCGCGCAACTGCAGCAGTGGCCCCGGGTCGAGTACGCTGGCGTAGGCGCTAATTTGCGGCTGGAAACGGGTGACGGGCAGCGCTTGCACTGCGATGCCGCTCATCGCCATTTGCTCGGGGCTGATCACGACCGTACCTGCGCTGTTCGTTGCCGCTTGCGGGTTACCCTGAGGTGCAGGCGGATGACTGGGCGAGCTGCGTATCCAGATCACTGTGCCGGCAATGATCGCAACTGCGATCAGGCCGGCGAGGATAAAGCGCTTGTGTTTCATGGCCGGGATCCTTGATTGGCTGGCGCGTCGCGCCGGGGGTCAGGCAGGGTGATGCGGTTTATTCCAACCACGCCGTCCAGCGGGCGCTGGATCGCATCTTCCAGCCGGTTTAACGATTGCTGGACTTGCATAAGCGCGTTTTGACGAGCGAGAAGCGCGGTAAAAAAAGCTTGATGCGCCAGCGTCAACATCAAGCGATCCGTCTCGCCCGCCCGATACGAATGCTGCGCGGATGAAAGTTGCCGTTCTTGCGCGGACAAGAGCGCTTCGCTCTGGCTTAAGCTTTTAAGCGCGGCATGGTAAGCGGCCAGCGCCTGCCCCATTTGGTTAATGGCCCGTGCCTGCAGTGATATCACATGCGCTTCGGCTTCGGCACGGCGCGCTTTTGCCTCGGCGATTGGCCCCTGGTTTTGATTGAGGATGGGAAGGGCGATGCCGCTGACGCCGAAAGCGATCTTGGTCGCGCCCTGATCCCAGAGGTAGCCGGGTCCCAGGTGGATGTCCGGATATTGATTGGCGATTTCCAGTTGCAGCGCTTCCTGGCTGGCTTGGTATTGCGCCAACGCGCCCAACAGGTCCGCCCGGTTAAGGAGTGCCTGACGTTGAGCGTCGCGCATCGGGATATCCGGATAAATCCGGTCGAACGCCGTAAAGCTGATCTGAATGCCGTCCAGCGCGCTCACCGGCACGCCGATTGCGCTTGCCACCTGGGCACGCGCATCTCCCCTCTGCTGTTGCGCCTGCGCCAGATCGGTACGGCTTTGGATGAGCGCAATGCGCTGCTGATTTACGTCGGTGGCGGATGCCTCTCCCGCCGCAAGACGCTGCTCCAGCATCTTGACGATCCGGCTCTGGGTCTCGATCTGCTGCTCCAGTATCGCGGTCTTTTGCGTAGCGGCGTAAAGGGTGAGCAATTGCGCACGCAGCCGGCTTCTGACTTGCCAGGCCACGTTGCCGATGCTGAAGCGTGCGGCATCCGACAGTTGTTGCGCCTGCGCTATCCGGTACCCGCGCTTGCCGGCGGTTTCGACCGGAATATCGAGTCCCAGGCCGAATGTCCACGGCGAGCTTCCGCTCGAGCCGGTCGTGTGTTGAAAAGGCAATTGCAGCGTTGGATTGGGCCGCTGCGCGGCGGTAACCATGCCCGCCTTGGCCGTTCCCCATTTAGCGCGCGCCACATCCAAATCCGGGCTAAAATAAAAAGCAGCCAGCGTCAGCGTGTTTAAATTCCAGACGCCGGGCGTGCAGGAACCGGTATCGCCGCAGCGTGCGGCAACGTATCCCCGCAGATCTGGGCTATCCAGCGTGCGCGCCTCGAAAGCGTTCATCAATGCCGCTGGCGCGATAGGTTGCGCGTGGTAAGTCGCACAACCGGACAGCACGATCAAAACAATGAATAAAAGCGGATGCTTCATCTAATCACTCCGGGGTTAGCGAGGTCAGCTTGTTCTGGAACGTAGCTACTTCCGGCGAAGGCCATGGAAGAGCCGAGGTCGCTCCAGCCGATGATACCGGAACGCAGACTTTTTTAGTTCGCTGATGATGCTCCTATCGAGTTGATTGAAATTGGGTAGGCGCTTTGGTGTCCACCGTGATAATCACTTTACGCCGCGAAAATTAACCCATGATTAGTCAACGCGGGTTTCGCGGTTTCCCCCTTCCAGTACGCTGAACAGCACCGGCATTACCAGCAGCACCAGCGGCAGTTGCACCACCAGCCCGGAAATGATCGCCACGGCCAGGGGCTGTTGCATGGCGGAACCCTGCCCGATGGCGAATGCCAGCGGCAGCAGGGTGAGAATGGCTGCCAGCGTGGTCATGGCGATGGGCCGCATGCGGTTCTTGCCCGCTTCGATCAGCGCGTCGACGCGCGCCATGCCGGCGGGCAGGCTTTGGTATTCTGAGAAATAGAATATGGCCACTTCGGTGACGATGCCGACGATCATGGTCATGCCCATCATGGCCGAGATATTGAGTTCGATACCCGTGGCCCACAAACCGATGAACACCGCGGATATGGACAAGAGTGGAATAGCCAGGATGGACAGCGCGATCAGGAAGCGCTCGTAGAGAAACAGCAGTAGCAGGAACACCAGCGCCACCGCGGCGGCGAACACGGTCATCAGGCCTTTGAAAGCGATCTGCTGCTGTTGGTAAAGACCGCCGAGTTCGTAATAAACTCCTGGAGGAAGGCTGTTTGGCGCATCCATAACGCGTTTGATGTCATGGATGGTCGATCCCATGTCGCGCCCGCTGATACGCGCCGTTACCGCGACCATGCGCTTGAAATTTTCCCGGCTGATTTGTGCTTGGCCGGAAATCGTGGCGATTCTTGCCACGCGCTTGAGGGGAAAAAGATGGCCATCCGGCGCGCGCAGCAGGAGTTTTCCCAGATCGTTTTCTTTGGACCTCAAAGACTCGGGTATCCAGACGCGCACGCCGACCATTTTGACCCCTACACGGATTTGAGTTGTTACTTGCCCTGCCAAGGCGTCTTGCAGCATGCGCGTCACGGCCTCGGGATCGACGCCTTCCAGCGAGGCCTTAACGCGGTCGACCTGGATGTCGAGGGCGTCGCCGGAGGGGTTTATTCCATTACGTATTTCAACCACGCCCTTGATTTTGGCGATGGCCGCAGCGGTTTTTTCCGCCAAGGATTTGAGCTGGGCCGTGTCGTCCGAGAATATCTTGATCTGGATAGGTTGAGGCACGGCGGTCAAGTCGCCGATCACGTCTTCCATCAACTGGGCCATCTCGACGTCGAGTCCCGGCACCTGCTGTTCGACTTGGGTGCGTATCCTATCCATCACCTCGTCGATCG
The DNA here is from genome assembly GCA_019911985.1 of Sulfuricellaceae bacterium. GTDB lineage: Bacteria > Pseudomonadota > Gammaproteobacteria > Burkholderiales > UBA9220 > JAIOJO01. The sequence continues at coordinate 13,038 of JAIOJO010000111.1, forward strand.
GGGCGCGCGGCCCTGACTTGAGGCGGATAAAGAAATCCCCCTCGTTGGCCTCGGTCAGGCCTCCGCCCAATTGCGTGCCGGTGCGGCGGGAATAGGTGTCCACATTGGGGTTGGCGCGGATGATGGCCTCCACCTGCCGCAGCAGGCGGTCGGTTTCGGCCAGCGAGGTGCCGGGTGCGGAACGGTAATCCAGAATGAAACCGCCCTCGTCCATGGAGGGCATGAAGCCGGAGCCGATCTGGTGAAAGGCGATCCATCCCAGCGCCAGCAGCGGTGCAATCCCGGCCAGTATCAGGATCGGCCGCGCCAGGATGCGGCACATGAGCCAAGCGTATTTCACGTGCATCCACTCGGTCAGGCGGCCGCCTTCTTTCTGGTTGGCGTCCTTGTCGTTGAGAAAATGGTCGGCCAGGATAGGCACGGCCAGCCAGGTGACCAGAAACGAGATCGCCAGCCCTGCCGCCATGGTGAGCGACAGGGCCTTGAAGAACGCGCCGGTCACGCCATCGAGAAAAGCCAGCGGGATGAAGATAATCACCGTGGAAGCCGAGGAGCCGGTCAAGGGACGCAGGAATTCCCGCGCGGCTTCCAGCACTCGGCCGTGGTGATCGCCGGAGGCGCCGCGCAGGCGCCGCACGATGTGCTCGATCATGACGATGGCGTCGTCGATGATCAGCCCCACAGCCGCCGCCATGCCGCCCAGCGTCATGATGTTGAAACTCATGTGCAGGGCCGTGAGCAGTACCACCGTGGCGGCGAGTACGGCGGGCACGACGATGATGGCGATGAGGGTGATCTTGAGGTTGCGCAGGAAGGCCAGCAACACCAGAGCGGCCAATCCGATGCCGATCAGGATGGCGTCCCGCACGCTGGCGGCGGACGCGATGACCAACTGGCTCTGGTCGTACCAATTGGCGATCTTCACGGTTTTGGGCAGTTGGGCGCGGTAGGCATTGAGTTTGGCCTTGATGCTCTTGGCGATTTGCACGCTGTTGCTGCCGGGCTGTTGATAAACCTGCAGCAAAACTGCGTCATGCCCGTCGGCATTCACGCGTATCCATTGCGGAACCGTGCTGCGCACAACACTGGCCACATCCTCCAGGCGCACTAGGCCGTTGGCTCCGGTCTTGAGCACGGTTTGGCGAATGTCGGCTAGACTTTTCAGGCGCGTGTCGGCAATACCCAAGTAAAGTTTGTAATGATCCTCCAGCCGTCCCACCGCGGTAACGACATTGGCCGCCGCCAGTGCGCGCGACACATCGCCCATGGCCAGCCCGTATGCCTGCAGGCGCGCAGGGTCGACGATAACGTGATATTCCTCTTGCGCGCCGCCTACCACTTGTATCCGAGCCACGCCCTCCACCCCGGAAAGCAGCGGGCGCAGTTGATATTGCGCCAGATCGCGAAGCTGCGTCAAAGACACCGCATCCGAAGTGAGGCTGTAGGCGAGAATGGGAAATACCGTCGGGTCCATGCGCTTGGTGGCGATTTGCGTTCCGGCCGGCAGTTGCGGCAAGATCTGCGCCGTCGCCTGGCTGACTTGGGAGGCGGCCAGCGCCATGTCCGTGCCCCAGGCAAAATTGACCGATATGTCGGCCGAGCCACGGCTGGTGGTCGAGCGCACGTTCCGCACGCCCGGCACGCGCCGGATCGCCTCTTCCGCCGGCATGGTCACCTCGACCTCCATCTGCTCCGCCGGGCGGTCGCCGGCGTCCAGCGAGACCACCACGCGGGGAAAATCGACGTTGGGGAACAGCGTGACCGGCAGCTTGAAAGCGGCGGCCAGACCCGCAGTCGCCAGCATGAACAGGAAAAAAAGGATGGATCGGCGATGGGCCTGCATCCAGGCGGAGAAATTCATCGCGCTTTCTCCCGCACGGCCATGCCATCCTTCAACTCGTAGTTGCCGAGCACCACCACTTTCAGC
>JAIOJO010000112.1 GCA_019911985.1 Sulfuricellaceae bacterium
GGTATAGCCCGCACGCTCCACCTTACCGATTAGCTTTGCTATTTCCTCTATGTGCAGCAGTAACTTTCGGGTACGCACCGGATCTGGAGTGACATGGGTGGAGGCGGTTGCCAAGGGGCTAATGTGGCAGCCGATAAGGAAAATTTCATTACTGCGAATAATGACATAGGCCTCTTTAAGCTGCACGCGTCCGGCACGGATAGATTTGACTTCCCAACCGTCAAGCACTAATCCCGCCTCGAATTTTTCCTCGATGAAGTAGTCGTGGAAGGCTTTTTTATTGGAGGCGATGGACATGGCGGGTCGAGGTTTTCCGTGAAATCGTGATTTTACTGAGGCGACGGCTGCCTACGCGATAGTCGGCCGCTTACGTTTTGTTTACGCGCTTTTCTCGCTGCTCTGGACAGCGTATGAGAAACGTGGACGGCTATTTTAGCCGCTTCAAGGGCGCAATCCCATCGATTTTCTCACACGGTGCAATTGGCGGTCCAAATGCGCTTGGAGTATGCGGTGCAATACACGCCCTCATAAGCGGAACCATGGCTCAAATTCTATCGAAATAGGGGATGTAGTTATGCGGCAGATCAGCCATGCCGATGTTCAGAGGCAGCCATAAAGCCAGGGGTTTAGCCTGCCAGCTAAGGCGGTCGATTCGGCTAAGCCATCGATGAGAAGCGCTGCCTTGGCAGTCGTTGACGAGAATATGCCGGTAAGCTTGGCTGACGCTTTGCCACAATGGCGGGAATGAATCCGGGTGACCTGCCATCTCGTATAAAATGCCGGTTTCGCCTCTTCCGCCGACGATTGCATAGCCCGCCGTCTCGATGCCTTCGCCCCACGTCAGCAAATTCATCGTGTCGGCGGGCACGGGCAGTTGGCTGTAATTTTCAGATCGGCGCGGTATGTAGGCGCTAGACCAGCGGCGCCGGATGGCCTCGATTCTGTTAATGTCGAGCGATTCCAGGGGTATTTTTCCAACAGCCAGGCTAGGCGTTGTAGCGCGGCCATCGTTGTCCATTTTACCGAGCATGCCGCAATCCGAGGCGATCCACCCTAGACGGGTATAAAAGCCCGGCTGGTCTGTCCAAAGCACAGCGAATTCGAGCTTGTCCTGGCGGAATTTTTCCGACGCCATCGCCAACAATTGGCTCGCCAGTCCTTCCCCGCGCCGCTTGGTTTGAGTATAAACAGCGCCGATCATCACGCCGCGGCAACCGCGCCCATCCGCATTCCAGTCAAAAATCTTGGCGGCAAGCGCGGAAAGGATAAGGCCTTCTTCTTCGACCAAAAATATGTTTTTTGCGTTTTCTGGGCAATAGACGGAGGGGTAGCGCCGAGCCAGAGAAATTTGCCGGCCTTTAGCGAAAATGAATTCCGCATCCAACAGAGAAACGAGTTTGTCCAAGTCGGCAGGGAGGGCGGCACGGACCGTTGCGCTCATTTCACCAGCCGGCACGGATGCATTCTACGATACGGGTTCTTTCCGCTTCGCTGACCCACCATCCGCATGGGATGCTCAGGTTTTGCGCATCGAATTCGGCTGTTCCCGGCAATTCCGATGGCTTGCCGCCGAAGCAGGTGTAAGCGTCGTTGCGTAAATGCAGACGTTGGGCGCCTATGCCGTGGGCTGTCAGCTTCCGTATCAGGTCGTCGCGACGCTCGGCGCGCACGGCATAAGTCCAGTAGCTGGACCTTCCCTGTTCGATCCGCTTGAGACGGCTTAAGCCCGCGACCTCGTTCAGGGCGGATTCGTAGAAGCGGCCGTTGGCTTGGTGCCGTGCCACGATTTCGTCGGCATGGACTAGCGCTTCGAGTCCTATCGTGGCGGCAATTTCGTTCATGGGAAAGTTGAAGCCGGCCATGGGTATATCGAAATCCGGATTGAGGTCGCCATTGGCCCTACGCAGCAAGGCATAGTCGATGCCGAAGCGCCGCAGGGATCGCGCCTTTTGCAGATCACCGGGGTTTGCCGCGAGCAGCGCGGCCCCTTCCCCGGTATTGATGTGCTTGGTGGCGTAAAAGGAATAAACGGTGAAATCGGCATAGCCGCCCAGGCGTTTGTTTCGGTATTCCGCGCCAAACGCTTCGCTGGCGTCTTCGATCAGTTTAATGCCGTGCTTATTTGTGGCTTCCATTGTTGAGCCGACATCGGCTACATCGCCAGACCAATGGTAAAGCAGGATGGCGCGGGTTTTTTCTGTCAGCAAACGGGCGATCTTGTCGGTCGCCATACAGCCGCTCAAGGGGTCGACATCGCACCACACCGGCTTGGCGAACAGGTTGGCGATCGGCATTAGAGTGGCTGAGCAGGCCAGCGGCGAGGCGATCACTTCATCCCCGGGGCGCACGCCCGCCAGATATAAGGCCAAGGTTAGCGCACCCGACGCGTCGCTGAGCGCGACGGTATCGGGTACGCCCAGCCAGGCGGCAAGGCGAGACTCGAATGCGGCCACTTGCGGCCCGATCGCCAAGCGGCCGCTGTCCAGCACGGGTTTCAATGCCGCATGCGCTCCATCCGGCATGAAGGGCTTGAATAAGGGCGTCGTCAACAGAGGCACGGGGGAGGGCTACCATCCGCGCCGGATAACATCGACGATGTATTCCCGGCGCGCATCATCGACCCACCAGCCGCAGGGAATGTGGGTCATCCGGTCATAGAAAGCGTCGAGTCCGGGAAGATCGCAACGGCTGGCCGCAAAAACGGAATGGCGGTCGTTGCGCTTGTGCACTTGCGAATTCGCGATTCCATGGGCGGCGAGGTGGTGCGAAAAGCGCTCCCGTTCTTCAACCAATACGGTATAAAACCAGTAGGATGGCTCGGCCTGCTCTTCCCAGCGGCACAGCGAAAGGCCCGGCAAGCCTTGCAAGGCCTGGTCGAAATAGCGCCCGTTGGCGATGTGAGAGGCAATCACCGGCTGGATATGATCGAGTTGGGTCAGGCCGATAGTGGCGGTGACATTGTTCATATGATATTTATACCCGACGCTCGCCACGTCGACTTCCGTGCGCGGGGCGTTGCGGTCGATCCCGAACCAGCGGAACTTCCGTCCCTCGGCCAGGCGTTTTTCCATGCCTTGCGCCCCGTTGCAGGCGAGCATGCCGCCATCCACTGTCGTCATGTGCTTGATCGCCTGCAGCGAAAACATCACGAATTCGGAATGCCCGCCTACAAATGTGCCGCCGTATTTCGCACCCAGCGCATGGGCGGCATCTTCGATCACCGGGATGCCGTGCGCGGCGGCAACCGCACGGATGCCATCGAGCGGCGCGGGAATGCCGCCGTAATGCACAACCAGGATGGCGCGCGTTCTGTCGGTAATTTTTTCTGCTACAGCGGGTACGGACAGATTGCCGTTGGCCGAATCGACGTCGGCCCAAACTATCTTTCCTCCTGCATGGAGAATAGCCATGTTGCTCGGTTCAGCGGTCATCGCGGTGCTGATGACCTCGTCGCCCGGCCGTACTCCGGCGAGCACCAATGCGGTATGCAGTGCTGCCGTGCCGGAATAGAACGAAAGGATATTCGGGCTGGCGATAAACTGGCCGAATTTTTGTTCGAATTCGATCACGTCCTTGCCCTCGGAAATCTGGCCACTGTAGAGGACGTCTTCCAGGCGAGGCATTAACGCTCCGCGCGGCGGCATGAATACCTTGAATAGGGGTATTGCGTAATCCGGCTTAGAAGTTCGTGAATTCGCCACCCACCAGCTCCATTTCCTTGAACTCCTCATCGGCGCGGTCGATCATCCGCTGGATAACATCCTTCTCGGCTAGGCTATCCCAAGAGCTATATTCGGCTTGCAGGTGGCTGAAATTCGCTTTGCTCCACCAAGGATGGATTTTGTAGTAATCGCCGAGGTCTTCGGTGCGGATTAATTCCTCCTCGGATAGCATGATTTCGTTCAGTTTTTCGCCGGGCAACATGCCGATAAGATCATATTCGAACGGTTTCCCCGCTTCCTCGCACATCAGGCGCGCCAAGTCGGTGACCCGCGCGGAAGGGGCTTTGCGCACGAAAATTTCGCCGCCTTGTTGTTCCTCCGCCGCGTACAGCACCAGATCGATAGCATCGTTCAGGGTCAACAGGAAACGCGTCATGCGCTCGTCGGTGATGGTGAGCCGCTTGCCTGCCGCCAGTAGGCGGCGGAACAAGGGGATCACCGAGCCGCGCGAACGCAATACATTGCCGTAGCGCACGCAAGCGAATTTGGTGCCGCGATTGAGCTTCGACTGGTTGCCCTTGAGTACGATGCGTTCCTGCAAGGCTTTGGTCATGCCCATTACGTTGACCGGCTTGACTGCCTTGTCGGTGCTGATCATGACAAAGGCCTCCAGCTTATTGCGCAGTGCGGCATCGACCACGTTCTGCGCACCCGTGACATTGGTATGGATGGCTTCTTGCGGGAAGTTTTCGCAGGCAGGGACTTGTTTCAGCGCCGCCGCGTGGAACATGATGTCGATGCCGCTCATCGCCTCGTCAAGCGGTTCGCGGTTGCGTACGTCGCCTATCACGAAGCTCAGATTGCTTCGGCCGCGGTAGAACACGCGCATGTCGTGCTGTTTTTTTTCGTCGCGGCTTAGCACACGCACTTCTTTGGCGCCGAGATCGAGCAGGCGGCGCACGATAAAGTTTCCGAATGATCCCGTACCGCCTGAAACCAGTATTCTTTTCTCCGAATAATTCATGGCCTACCTTATTAAGCAAAGTGTCAATCTGACAGACAGATTAGGAAAGGACTCTTAAATTTTTAGCATTTCGGTGCTAAGGCCGCAGTTATATAGTTCGGCTAGGGAAAATATAAGCGATTAAGCCAATATTGCCAATCGAATAAGCGACTGATGGTTGCAGTTTGGCCGACAATCCCTTGCCATTTCAGTCCCCCGAGTTACACCATTTTTTCCAAGCCTCACGATAGAGCGCTTCCAGATTTTGGGTGAACTTGATTTCATCCACCAAAGGCGAGGCGGCGACCTGGGCGTGCAGGCGGCTGCGTATATCCGCCAGGAGCGGAAGATTGGCGGCGAGATCGTAGGCGATTTTAAGGTAGGCTTCCGGGGAATCCGCGGCGAAGTCGCGCAGGCCGGCAGCGCTCAAGATACTCAGGCCGGCCCGCGAGAGATAGCGGGTGCCGATCAGCGAAATGACCGGCACGCCCAGCGAGACCGATTCGCAGGTCGTCGTCGCCCCGTTGACCGTGAGCGGATCGAGCGTAATATCCACCGTCTGGAGCATCCGGCGGAATTCCTCATTGGACTGTTTCCCTTGGAACTCCAGCCGCGACACATCGACGCCTAGCGTGGCGAACTGCTGCGCGAGGGCCTGCCGCGCCGTCCCCTCCGGCACCGTGATCATGAGCAAGCGCGAGCCGGGCACCGCGTGCAGCAGTGCAGACCAGAGTTCAATAGAAGGGCGGTTGACCTTATTGAAATTGTTGAACGAGCCAAAGGTGACATAGCCGTTTTGCAGCGCCGGTAGAGGCCCGGTCTCGGGACTGCCGGGGGGAAGCCGATAACACCAAAGACTATCCGGCAAGCGCAGCAACTGCTCGCTGTAAAACGCCTCGCTGCCGACGGGATCGGTACAGCCATCGGTGAGACGGTAATCCATGGCGGACAAACCGCTGGTACCCGGATAGCCCAGATAGGCGATCTGGATCGGAGCGGGCTTCCGGGCAAAGGTCAGCATACGGTTAAGCGCCGTGTGTCCGGCCAAATCCACCAGAATATCGATGCCATCCGAGCGGATACGATCCGCCAACTGCTCGTCCGACCAGCCTTTACACGGTACCCAGTGATCGGCGTAGGACGCGATCCGCTCGCTTATGTCATCGCGCTGCGCATTATTATAATAACAAAAGACCTCAAAGCGGTTTTTATCGTGGTGGGCGAGAACCGGCTCGATAAAGTAAGCCACGGCGTGATTGCGGAAATCCGGCGATACATAGCCCAGCTTCAAGCGCCTCTCCGGTTCGCGAGTGTTTGGGTGGGGCTGCCAGAGCGGTTTTAACGGCGCCTCGAATTGCTCCGCGAAGCGCATCGACTCGGCCAAGAGTTCCGCGGGCGTCAAGCTGGGGTCGAAGAGCCGGGCGAATAATAGATTGCTGTATGCCACGGCATAGTCTGGCTTGAGCGAGAGGGCTTGGCGGTAACTGGCGATGGCAGCATCCAGTTTGCCGCTATCCCTGAGTGCATTCCCCAGATTGTTGTGAGCAGCGGCATAGTCTGGCTTAAACGAGAGCGAGGCATGGTAACTGGCAATGACCTCGTCCAGTTTACCTTGATCCTTGAGGACATTCCCGAGCGTATTGTGTGCCTCGGCAAAATCCGGTTTGAGTGAGAGCGCCTGATGACAGTAGATCATCGCTTCGTCCAGCCTGCCTTGATCCTGGAACACATTCCCCAGATTGTTGTAGGCTTCGGCATAGTCCGGCTTGAGCGAAAGGGCCATGCGGCAACTGGCGACGGCTTCGTCCAGCCGACCTTGATCCCTGAGTGCATTCCCCAAGTTGCTGTGTGCCTGCACAAAATCCGGTTTGAACGAGATCGCCTGGCGGTAACTGGCAATCGCTTGCTCCAGCTTGCCTTGATCTTTGAGTGCATTCCCAAGGTTGCTATACGCCTCGGCGTAGTCTGGCTTGAGCGAAAGGGCTTTGTGGTAACAGGCGATGGCTTCGTCTAGCTTGCCTTGATCCATAAGGACAACGCCCAGATTGTTGTGCGCCAAGGCGCAATCCGGCTTGATCGAGATCGCCTGGCGATAGCAGGCAATCGCCTCGTCTCGCTTGTCTTGATCCCGGAGCAGATTACCCAAATTGATTTGCGCGTCTAAATGATCGGGATTCAATGACAATGCTCGCCGGTAGCAATCATGGGCAGCTTCATACTGTTTGTAGTGCTGTAGCACTATGCCAAGGTTGCTGTGGGTATTTGGATCATCCGGCGATATTTTCAAGGCTTGCCGATAGTCGCTCTCCGCCTTCGCATATTGCCCCAGAGCACGGTAAGCTTCCCCTCGGTTGCTCCAGAAAAAGGCCTGGGCAGAGTTGATATGAAGGGCCTGGCCAATCAGTTGAACGGCTACGTCGTTATTGCCTGCCTGATGGTTTAATACACCGAGTAAATGGAGCGCATCCGCATGTTTTGGGTCGCCAATCAAGACCTGCCGATAGATCGCCTCGGCTTCGGCAAGGCGTCCAGCCTGGTGATGCGCTATGGCCGTTTGTATAGCCCCGGATACTTGATTCGCAGAGGGGCGTTGTTTTGCGGGCGGCGTTTCCTGTTGCGGCAAGCAACATTGCTTATATTTTTTGCCGCTGCCGCACGGGCAAGGATCGTTGCGTCCGGGTTTATTCATGGGTGATCCGCGGTCAGCGCCGCTGTGTGTGGATGGGGATTGATTTTAGCGACTTTGGTGTAAACCGGGTAATTCTTTTTGAATAAACCATTCGTTACCTGGCCGATACTCCGGGCTGACAAGCTGAATTATTTCAGCCCCCTGAGTTGCACCATATTTTCCATGATTCACGATAGAGCGCTTCCAGGTTTTGGGTGAATCTGGACTTCATCTATCAAGGGCGAGGCCGCGACCTGGGCGCGCAGGCGCTGGCGGATAGTCGCGACGCGCAGAACCCTTTTAGTCGGCTACCGTTCCTATTTGCGACGTAGGAAGACCCAAGCACCCCCTGACGGCAGTGGGGGAAAAGCGAAGGGAGCGAAAGCCCCTTTTTCGTGTTGGGTGGTTTTGGTTTTTAGAAGAATTGCTTGGCGAAATTAGCGATGGACAACGCGATCAGCGCGCCCATCATCCATTTGAGAGTGGACATTTCGCCACGCACAGAAACAATTTCCGTGTGCATTCCTGCCATGTCTAGCCTTAAAGCAGCAATATCAGCCTTTGTCGCCAGCGCAGTATCTAGTGCCTGAGAGAGTATTTCTTGTTGTGCCCGGACAAACGCTTCAGCCTGCGGTTCGGGCATACCCGCATCACGAAGGTCTTTAACAAACTTGTGCGTATCGAAGGTGATCGTGCTCATGTTGGCATTCTAGCGCAAAATCCCTTGCTTTGCGCGTCCGCCATTAGGAGCGATGACCATTGCCGTTGGGTGATGCAAGATGCTTACACAGGTTAGAGGCGCGCCAAGTATGCTTCCATCGAGGCAAGAAGCGAATTTGGCAATGCCATTATCGTCATTTCAGTCCCCTGAACTGCACCATTTTCGCCAAGCGTTGCGGTAAAGCGTTTCCAGATTTCGGGTGAACTCGACTTCATCTGTCAATGGCGAGGCCGCGACCTGGGCGTGCAGACGGCTGCGGATAGCGGCCAGAAGCGGAAGATCAGCGGCGAAGTCACAGGCGATTTTAATATACGCCTCCGGGGAGTTTGCCGCGAAGTCAGCCAGCCCTGCGGCGTTCAAGATACTCAACCCGGCGCGCGAGAGATAACGGTTGCCGACCAGCGAAATCACCGGCACGCCCAGCGAAATCGACTCGCAGGTAGTCGTCGCCCCGTTCACCGTGATCGGATCAAGCGTCATATCCACCGTCTGGAGCATTTGACGGAACTCGTTATTAGATAGCTTGCCATGAAACTTCAGCCGTCGCGCTTCCACGCCTAGCGTGGCAAACTGCTGCGTAAGAGCCTGCCGTGCCACCCCCTCCGGCACCGTGACCATCAGCAAACGCGAATCCGGCACGGCGTGCAGCAACGCCGCCCAAAGCTCAATACACGGGCGGTTCACCTTATTGAAGTTGTTGAACGAACCAAAGGTAACATAGCCGTTTTGCAATGCTGGTAGCGGTGTGGTTTCAGGGCTATCAAGGGGAAGACGATAACACCATAGACTGTCCGGCAAGCGCAACAACTGCTCGCTGTAAAACGCCTCGCTGCCGAGGGGATCGGTACAGCCATCGGTGAGACGATAATCCATCGCGGACAAACCACTGGTGCCCGGATACCCCAGAT
>JAIOJO010000113.1 GCA_019911985.1 Sulfuricellaceae bacterium
TGCTGGAGCTCTGTGGCGTCAGGCACCTGGGCCAGCCTCAGCAAAGCCAGGTATTCCTGCTGCGCGGCCAAGAGTTCGGGGGCATAGACGTCGGCGAGTTTTTGATTTTTGCCGACCGCATCGCCCACGGCGCGAACGTACAAGCGCTCGACAAAACCGGGCACCCGGGTCTGTACCGCATGGATGCGGTGCTCGTCGGCCTCGATGCGCCCAACCGCCGTGAGCGTGCCGCCGAACGTCGCGGTCTCCACGCTGGCCAGGCGTATGCCCAGATTCTGCGCGACTTGAGGCTGAATCGACACGCCCCCCGCGCTTTCCTCGTCGGCATACTTCGGCACCAACTGCATATCCATAAAGGGTGATTTTCCGGGCTTGTCGAACTTCTGGCCCGGCGTCATGGGGTCGTACCAGTACCGCACGGTTCGGCCCGACTGATCTTGCACCACCCCGCCGACGGCGGGCGGAGCGGCGTTATGGCGCGCGCGGTAGGCATACCCGGCTGCGGCGATACCGATAACGGCGATGGCGACGAGGACAAGGGTGACGATGAGCGTGCGCCGATTCATGGTTTGTTCTCCGGGTTGTCCAGCAAATAGGCGAGCCGAACCGCCGCGCGCTGGCGGTCGACCTGTATTGTCCAATGTTCCAGCTCCACTTCCAGCAAGCCGCGGCGGGCTTCCCACACTGCTGCCAGCGGCGCTTTTCCGGCCGAGTAGTTGGCCTGCGCGATAGCGAGGCTAGCCTGAGCGGCGGGGATCAGGTGCGCGACGTGCTCGCGCTCGCGCGCCTCCGCCGCCTCCCAGTCGGCCCGCGCGCTGTCGAGCTCGGAACGCAGTTCGCGGCGGCGGTCCTCAGTCAGTTCGCGCGCCCGCTCCACCAGGGCGAGCTTCTCCGCGACGCGGCGATCCTGGCGATTGGCGCGATCCCACGGCAGATCGAAAGAAACCTGGAAAGTCAGCATGTCGGAGCGATCCCCCTGGCGCTTGCCATACATCAATTCCCAACTCCAATCCTCGAGGCGCCCGGCCTTGGCGCGGTCCGCGTCGGAATGGGCCAGCGCCTCGACCCGGCGCGCGTTCTCCAGCAGGGAATTGCGTTCCAGCAAAGCGCGCTGCTGGCCGCGATCCGCCGCAGGCATGGCGTCGGGAAGCGCAGCGGATAGCGGGCGGGCGGCGGCTTCGCCGATCCAGCGCGCCAGTGCCGCTCGGGCGCGGCGCTCGTCGCGCCGGGCGGCAAGACGCTTATCGTTGGTCATCGCCAGCATGGTATCAAGCCGGAACAATTCGCCCGTCTCGGCACGGCCCGACGATAGCTGGGACGCCGCCACCTTGCGTTCAGCCGAAATCTCCTCCGCCATGCGCCGGTACACCTCGGCCCGGCGCAGGGCTTCGTAGGCATCCAGCCACGCCAATGCGGCATCGCGGCGTATCGTTTGCGCTGTTGCTCCTTGTTCCGACTCCCACTGCTCGGCCTCCGCGCGCTTGAGCCGGGCCGAGGCTTCGCGCTTCGCGGGACGCACCACCTCCTGCATCAGGCTGACGGTCGTCATCGTCTGATCGTCGCGGTTCAAGCGGAAGGCGTCGGCGCCCGCCGCCGGCAGGTTCAGCACCCCGAGCCGCAACTTGGGGTC
>JAIOJO010000010.1 GCA_019911985.1 Sulfuricellaceae bacterium
CCTTACGGGACGGGGTTTTGCGGGCGCCGGGCGGTGTCGCTCGACGCTTGTGTGGAATGACCACACCGCGCGCCTCGCTTCGTGCCCGGCATCCCGCAAAACCCCGTCGCGACCCCGTGCGACTTAATCAGAGGCTCCTTAGCTTGCCGCCTGCAAGCTTTCCCGCAAGCGCCGTGCCGCTTCGCCCACGTCTTCCGCCGGGGTTTGCAGGATCGCTGGGCAGCGTGTCACCTCTATCGATTCCGCCACGACTTCCTGCGCGCTATTGCGATGGGTGACCCACCATACGCCGTGCAAGGCCGTTTCGCGTATCTGCGTCGGCCCCAGCGCACTAAGCTCGGCCTTGAGTTCGCCTTCCCCCAGCGCTTCCCGCAGTGCCTGGTAATCGCCCGGCAGGAGCGGCAAGCCGTACAGTTGCACGGTGCCGCCCTCGCCTGATTGCGCCAAGTTGTCCAGCAGCGCCGCGATTTCATGCAACAGAGGGGCGGCGTTCGCGCTCATGCCTGCCAGCCGAGGATCAATTCCCGCGCTCTGGCGCAGGCGAGCGGCAAGGCTTGCGCCACCGCCGCGGAGGGGAATTCGCCCCAGTCCAGCACGGCGGGCTGGATGCCGATCAAAGCGCGCCGCGGCGGCAGATTGTCGGTCAGATGGGTGACCGCGAGCAGGTCGAGCAGGCCGACTTCATGCACGCTGCGCTTGCGGTTGGCGCCGAGAAAGCGGTCCATCTCGCAACCGGAATACACCTCGACCGATCCGGGCGGGCCGCCGAGCTCGGCGGCGTCGATGACCAGCAGGCAATCGACATCGCCGACCGGCCCCGCCAAGCTGAAGCTCAGCGTGCCGCCGTCCATGAACTCGACCCCGGCAAAATCCGCGGATTCACGCTGCAGCCGGCGCATGGCATGAACGCCCGCGCCTTCGTCCTGCAGCAGCGTGTTGCCGATGCCGAGTACCATGATTTTGGGGGAGGGGGCCACTTCAGCGGCGCCGCAACAAGGGGCGGCCTGCAATCGCAGGGTGTGGATTTAGCCTCGGGCACGGGTTCATGGCGCACTGTCCTTGAAATGGACGAACGCTTCAAAACTAGCACCCATGCCGAAAAATTCAAGGCGGCATGGGTTTCCCGGTGCGGATGGCGAGCCGGGGCCTGGGCGGAAATCCTTTCAGGACTTGTCGTAGATCAACTGCCCGAGCATTCCTTGCGGGAGATCGATGGATTGGGCAATCGCGAGTACTGTTTTGGACGGAACTTGGCGGATGGTTTCATGGGTATCTTTATCCTTGAGCTGGACAACCTCGATACCCGTGATCTTGTCTTTTTCGAACGAAGCATAAAGGCTTACGTTATTTTTCGCGAAGGAGTCGTTGAGTTGCTTGACGCCATTGGCAACGGCGTCGGGAGCGGGCGTTCCTTGAGCGTCGGCAGGGGCCGGATTGGCGTCTTTAGGCGTCGGCGCGCCACCGGCGGGCGCATTCTGGGCGGCGCGCGCAGGCCCATCCCCTCCCGGCGTGACGACGGGAACAGGAGCCGGTGCGGATACAACTGCTGCAATGTCCATCGCAAATCCTAATTAAGCGGGCGACCCTGCCAAGGGGTGCGCCCGCATCGGATGCTCAAGCCTGAGTGTTGACGATATTGCCGGCGGGATTCGCGTTGTGCAGGTTTTGCGAAAACGCCTGCAAAAAACTGCTTAGCGTCGCTTGGCTCCCGGAAGCCCCCAGCGAGTTCGCCAAATTTTGAAAATCCTGCTGCAAGCCGGCCAAGGCGGAGTTGTTGTTCGAGGACGTGTTGGCCGAAGAACCGGAGTCCGGCGAGCTTGAACTCGACGCCGAAAGTTGCTGAATCAAGCCTTGCAGATTGCTTTCCAGGCCGCCCGCGCCATACCCGGAATTGGCGGCGCCGGCGATGCCGGAGACGCCGCTGCCGGCCGCGGATGCCGTTTGCTGGCTGTTCCCTTGCGAGCGTATCGCCGAAAACAGGTCATGCACGAAAGCGCGTATCGCCTGTTGCGGGTCTTGGGTCGAGGCGCCGCTTGCCGTCGCGCTTGAGGAAGCCTGCGCGCCGGTCAGCCCGATCTGCGACAGCGCCTGGCTAATCGCGGAGGCAATGCCGCCTCCGCCGCCCCTGCGAACCCTGCCTGAGCCGCTGCCGTCGCTATCCCCGTCGGAGTCTCCGCCGCTGGCTTGGGGTTTTGAACCGGTGCTGCTTATTTGGCTTAGTTGGGCAAGGTTAAGTATCCCGTTGCCAATTCCACTAATCGACATTGCTATCTCCTTTGTTTGTTGCGCAGGCGGGGCGGGTATATCGCCCTATGGCCCTTGGGCGGCAAGTTTTGCCGCATTCGTCCGAATTCTTAAACGGAATTTGCCGCTTTTTGCCGCGCCTTCCCGGATAAGCTTAAGTTAAGGAGCCTCTGATCAAGTCGCACGGGGTCGCGACGGGGTTTTGCGGGTGCCGGGCGGTGTCGCTCGACGCTTGTGTGGAATGACCACACCGCGCGCCCCGCTTCGTGCCCGGCCTCCCGCAAAACCCCGTCCCGCAAGGGTTGTGTCAAAAGCCGGCGTCTGCTGCGTTGCGCTCCTTGGCATCGTAGGCTCGCTACGACCGGCGTCGCGCGCCTTGCAGCCTCCGGCTTTTGACGCAACGCGATCCCCGTGCGACTTAATCAGAGGCTCCTTAAGCAGCTTCTATGCCACATGATTCGCGCCCGGCACGGCCTTGGCGCTTTTTCTAAAGCCCCAGCTTAGCGCTCATGACGCCAGGTTGCTGCGCATGGCTAGCATCGGCGGGCCGATAACGTGACCGAAATGAATGCAGCGAAGCACGCCTTCCCGGCGGGGGCGAAGGCGTAGAAAGGGGTGGGGTTTAGTCTGAGTGCGAAGTCCGGTTGATTGATTGGCTGATACCGGCAATGTCGTCGTTGCCATAACCCTCTTGTATCGCTTGGATGTAAATGTCGTGGGCCAACGAGGACAGGCTTTGGTTGCCGCGCCCTTTGGACGCCATGGCGACGAAATAGCGGAAATCTTTTTCGACCAGATGAATCGGGAAATTGGGGGTGAACGAACGCGTTGCCATTAGAGAGGCGATGCGTTTGAGTGCGGGACTGGTGACCGGGAAGCCGCCCAATAGCTCGACCGTCTGCGCTATATCCATCCCGGCTCCGCCGAGGATGGCCAAGATTTCGCCCAAGGCGGCGACCTGGATGCCGAACAGCGCGTTGGCGGCCAGTTTCAAAGTGGCACCTGCGCCGGCTGGGCCGACGTGGTGTATCGCCGCTGAATTCGCCGCCAAAACCTCGCGCGCCTCGGCCAGCGCCGTCGCTTCGCCGCCGACCAGATAGACCAGTTGATGCGCTTCCGCTTGCGGCCTGGAGCCGAGTACGGGTGCGTCCAGAAAGTGCGCGCCGCGCTGGCCGATGGCACCGGAGAGTTCCCGCACCCAAGCGGGCGAGAGAGTGCTCGATTCGACGGCGACCGTGCCCTTGCGCAAGCCGTGGATAGCCCCGGATTCGGCATGCGTCCAGAGCTGGCGCGAAGCCTCGTCGTCCGTCACCATGCCGATTACGATGTCGGCTTGCATACACGCTTCGCGCGGCGAGGCCGCTGGTATCGCTCCCTTGGCTTCCAGCGCAAGGGAATGCCTGGCGGTGCGGTTATAGACGTTTACGCGATACCCGGCGTCGAGCAAGTTGCCCGCCAAACGTGAACCCATCGCTCCCAAACCTAAAACGGCTATGTTTTTCATGGTATTTGCTCCTTGGCTTATTCAAGCGCATCGCAATTGCCGGTAAGCGATCTGGCCGGCTGGCGCTAGCGTGCCGATGGTCACTAGAGTGGCGGGCATTTTGTTCCCGACATGCGCTTAATAAGCCGGTGCGCGGTGCTGCGCAAGCTTATCCAATGCCGCCAAAATATCTTCGATTTCGGCCCGGACGCGATAGTTGGCGTTGGTATGCGCCCAAACGATCACCCCGCCGGGGTTAATCACGTAGGTGGCGGGCAGCGGGATCAGGCCGGTATCGTCGCCGTTCATCCTGGTCACGGGCATGTCGAATTGAGCCAGCACGCTTCGGTGCGTCTGCGGGATTTCGAAGGCCAGCTTGTACGACTGGGCGACGTGGCTGCCCTGGTCGCTCAAGACCTCGAATTCCAGCGCGTTTTTTTCCTGGACGCTCAGGGAGTTGCCGAGAGTCTGCGGCGAAATCGCGATCAGCGAGGCGCCCCGGCGGCTGATTTCCGGGAGCGCAGCCTGGTAGGCTTGCAGCGCGAGATTGCAGAACACGCACCACGCGCCGCGATAGAATGTGACCACGGCCGGGCCGCGAGCTAAAGCCTCGCTGAGCCTAACGGTTTTTCCGGATGCCGAGGGAAGGGCGAAATCGGGAGCGATGTCGCCGGCCTGTAGGCAAGTCTGTTGCACGCCTTTGCTCATTATTTCTCCCCAGCCGGCCTTGAGTTTATCGACCACGTCCGCCGGCATTTGGGTTTGCAGATTCTCCCAGAGAACGCGGGAATCGTTTTGTATCGTCATGTCACACCTCGCTTGCGTTGTTTTTAGGCGTTGATCAAGAGCGGAAAAGCGCTTCTATCCGTTTCTTCGCCGTATTCTTGCTGTGTACCAGCGCTGCTTCGTCCAGCGTGGTTCCTTCCACCGGAAAGAATTCGCTCGCGGTGATGCCCAGAAAGCCCAGCAGGAATTTGAGGTAAGGCGTGAAGAAGTCGTAGGCGGCCATCGCTTCATTGGAAAATACCGCGCCGTACGCAGTGAAGATGTAGGCGCGCTTTCCGCTAACCAAACCCTGGAAGCCCTTTTCGGGATCGATAGCAAAGGTGTGATTGATGCGGACAATCTGGTCGATATAGGCTTTCAGCGCCGAAGGCAGGGAGAAGTTGTACATCGGGGCGCTGATAATCAGCACGTCGGCGGCAAGCAATTCCTTAATCAATTCGTCCGACAAGGCTGTCGCGGCTTTCAGCGCGTCGTCGTGCTGTTCGCCGGGGGTATAAAAACCCGCGATGGTTTGTTCCGCAATGTGCGGAAGCGGATAGGCGGCTAAATCCCGCACCACGATTTCGTCACCTGGGTGTGCCTTGAACCAGGCTTGCTGAAAAAAATCGGCCATTTCCCGTGAGTACGATCCTGAGGTGCGCGAACTGGCGTCGATTCTTAATAGTCTGGACATTGCGATGCTCCTTTAAAACGGTTATGGGTTTACTGAGGAGCATTCTAGAGAGCGCGATTTACGTCCGAAACAGGCTTGTGCGCATTATATTGCCGCGTAGAATGCACGAATGGACACAAACACATTGCAGATATTCGTCGAGGTGGTCAGGCGAGGGAGCTTCGCCGCCGTCGCGCGCGACCGGGATATGACACCCTCGACGATATCCCGTGCGGTCGCCGCCCTTGAAGACGAATTGGGTGTCCGTTTGTTTCAGCGCTCGACGCGGCGTCTGGATCTGACCGAAGCGGGTATTCTTTACCTCGAGCGCATCGAGCCGCTGGTCGAGGAATTGCAGCGGGCGCGGCACATGGTGGCGGATATGAGCGAGACGCCGCGAGGCCTGTTGCGGATTACCGCGCCGGTTTCATTCGGCCAACTCATGCTGCTTCCGGTGTTGCCGGAATTGGCGGAGGCCTACCCCGAACTTTCCTTCGACTTGCGGCTCACCGATGCGATGGAGGATATTCTGGCGGATCGAATCGACGTGGCATTAAGGACCGGCGCTTTATCCGATTCCGGCTTTATCGCTAGCCGGCTTTGCGCCATGGCGCTCGTGGTTTGCGCCAGCCCGCGCTACCTGGAACGGTACGGCAAGCCCACCCTTCCGGCCAGTCTGCGGGGCCACCAATGCCTGTGTTTTCCGATACCGGGTTGGCGCTCGCGCTGGCGTTTCCGCGACCATAGTGGCAATGTTACCGAGGAGCCGGTGCGTAGCCGGGTGATTATCTCCAACGGCCTGGCCCTCAAGCAATGCGTCTTGGCCGACATGGGCGTCGCGCTACTGCCGCAGTGGTTTGTGTGGCGGGAGTTGCGGGACGGCGCTTTGTTGAATCTTTTCCCGGACTATGAGACGACCGGAACGGAATTCGACGAGGCGGTTTGGTTGCTCTATCCCTCGCGCCATTATTTGCCGCTTAAAGTGCGCGTCTTTGTTGACTTCTTTAAAGCTAAATTTAGCCAAGGCGCACCGTGGGAAGCCTGAGAGCCTGGATTTTAAGATAGGTTTTGTCCGTGTGCGACCCCTGCTTTACCGGCCAAGGCTAGGCTCGGCCTTGGCGCTTTTTCCGCGCAGGAAATCCAGCTTCAGAGCCTTGCGGAGCGTTTCCAAGGAAGGCTTGCCGCCGCTCCAGGCGGGGTCGAGACTCGCTTTGCCGCTGTCCGTCCAATAGCGAACGTGGGAAAGCAAGGACCGGTCGAGGCACTTGTCCGTCGAAGGCTCAACGGCGATGTCGCGGATACCCTTGCCGAACACGCCGTTGAGCGGGCCGCCGATCAAATCCCCGAAAATCAGGCGCCGGTAGGGGAAATACAAATTGCTCCAGCGGATGCAGGAAAACGGCGCGCCGTGATGGGGGATGGCGACGTTGCGAATCAGGCTGGAACCGCCCTGGCTCAGGCGGTACTGCTGGCGGTAGTACAGGTTGTCGCCCGCGCTGGGCGGGCAGCAGGGGTATTCGTATTGCGCTTTCTTGCGGGCGAAGTCTTCCGGGTTGTCCGCCATCAGGAGCTGCGCGTGAGCCAGCGGTGCGCCCAGCGTCACGAAATCGGTGACCCGCCAGGGGACGCCCACCTTGACGAACTCCTGCCACAGCCGGTGCTGGCTCTGCTGAAAGGTCTCGATCTTGGCGGGGGTGGCTTCCCCTTCCTCCATTGTCTTCGCCTCCTCGGCAAAGCCCTTCAGTTCGGTCTGCTTGCGGGGATAGGGAAAGGCGGGCTTGCGCAAGTCCACCCAGAGGTTGCGGATGATGTCGTAGCCGATTACCGCGCCCAGGCTATGCCCCACCACCACGATCCGCCGGTATTTGCCGGAGGCGTGCAGGTTGCGTAGCAGCGCGATTCCCTCGCTGCGGATCTTGTTTCTCGCCTCGATGTTGTCGGGGCTGGGGGTGAGGTAGCGGGCGGCGTCCGCCACGTAGCCCAGCACGATATGCGAGCCTATCCATTGGGCGGCGAAAGCCGCCAGGCCGCTCGCGAAGAGCCACTTTTGCTGCCATATTCCCGTCAGGAAAGCGGCGTGTCCGGCACCGGCGGCGATCAAGCCCCAGACCCACAAGCCCGCGGCGAACAGCGCCACGCTCCAGCTCGCGAAATAAGCCGGCCGCAGCGCGGGCGGTATCGTCTCCGGGTGCCGCCGCATCAGCCCTATCAGCCAGCTTAGCACTTGGGTGTATTTCGAGCCCTGCATGTGGTGCGCCCAGTAATACTCGTAAAAATCCGTCAAGGGCCGCCGCGCCTGCTTGTTGCCCGGCGCTTGCAGGCAGCGCATCTCGAAGGACTCGTTCATCGCGTCCGGCTTGTTGCGGTATTTGACGCCGTGGGCCGGGTCGTCGGCCAGCACCGCTTCGACAAAACCGCGCAGCGTGTCCATCGGGCGCTGCTCGCCGATGCCGTGGATTACCACCACGGCCTGGCGTATGCGCCGACCCTTATCGGTTAAGGCCCGCGCCTGTATCTCGCCTGTGGCGCCGGTAGCTGTCTCCTCGGCTTCCTGCGGCGGCGGTTCCGCTGGCGGTTTATCGGCTTCCATGTTCTCGCGCGGCGTCCAGTGAACGGTGTTTATTAAGGTTAGCAAAATCCCATGAAAGTGAAAGCGCTCATGGGTTTAGGCGGCGGCTTGTGCCGCGCCGATCCGGCTTAGCGCCGGATGTTCGAGGTAATCGCGCCCGGAGCCGAGAAGCTCCATTCGGTAACGGCGACGAGGCCGTCGGCCGCCGCGACGACCAAGGCCAGGTCGTGCGCATGCACCACCGTGCCGGGGCGCGCCGCATGCGCGGATTCGCCGCATGATGGCATCGACCGGCTGAGCGAAATCGATGCAGCGCTCCTGCTCGGTCCAGCGCGGCCAATAGCTGCCGCCTTCTTGCGGGACGGCGCCCTGCCAGAGGGGTTCGAGCCCATGGGCGACGCGCTCGGCGAGCCGGGCGGCGGCCATCTGCGTCTTCAAGCGCAGGGACTCGTGGCCGTCATGGGGGTCGAG
The DNA here is from genome assembly GCA_019911985.1 of Sulfuricellaceae bacterium. Lineage (GTDB taxonomy): Bacteria > Pseudomonadota > Gammaproteobacteria > Burkholderiales > UBA9220 > JAIOJO01. The sequence goes on from JAIOJO010000010.1 coordinate 8,206, forward strand.
GGGAAAAGGCTCCGCATCGAGAATGTCGCCCTGGTCGAATTTCTCGTCGATGCGGTTGCAAGTCACGGCCCAGCTCGAACGATGTTCGAGTATCGCCCTGACCATGGGATAAGGCCCCCGGCCTTCCGGCAGCGGCGAGGGATGAAAATTCACGGCGTACTTGAGGTCGTCGCGCCAGTCGGGAATCTTCCACTGATAGGTTGCCACCACCAGCGCGCTGCAGCCCCGGCGGCCAAGCTCGGCCAGATCGAGGCGGCTTGCCGGAGAGTGTTGCACCGTCGCGCCGAGGTCCAAGGCCCGCGCAATCACCTGCTTGTTGTCGTACATCCAGTCTCTGGGCGAGACGAAAAGCCTGTCCAACTGCCAGCCGGCCCTCAGAAAGGCGTCGAGGACGCCCTGGTACGCGTCGCTCGTGGCCAGCGCGAAGCGGGGCCGGTCGGCCATGGCGGGGTCCAGCGGCGTAATCGACAAGCCGATTTGCCTAAGGCTGCTGCGCGAACGCGGCGGCAGCAAGAAATACGGCGGACTTCAAGGGCGACTTTCTCCTGATTAGAGCAAAACTCCCGGCGCAAGCGCATGCCGGACGCTGCCCGGTATTATCGGGGACGCCAGGGTGCGGCGGAAGAGGTTTTTTGTAACAATGTGTTACGGGTGGCGTCTAGATTAATAGCGTAATTCCCGGCACATCTTTTATAGGCATGAGCTTAATTCTGTTAACAGCTTGAAGGGAGCTGAAAATATCCTTATATTGGACGGGGAGTTTTGGGAGTATGTATCCGTAGGTCTCCGTGTTACTTGAACGGGCTCAGCAAATAAATACCGATCGACCTTAGCGTTATAGCAAATATATTTAGGACAGAAGAACATGGCAGGATTGCCAAAAATCGATGTTACAGATATAGCACTATTTGGTAACGAGGCATCTGAGCTTGAGGATGAAGAGGTGTTCTTCTCTTATGCGGTTAACCGCAAAGAGCTAGAGAATTTTCTGGACGAGAAGGCTCTGATCCAAGTTGTCAGCTCTTATAAAGGGGAAGGAAAGTCTGGACTTTTACGCCTTGTTAGACGCCAATTGGCCGCTGGGCCAGATTCCCCACTGGTCATATCAGCAATTGGAACAGACCTATCACCCCCGCTGAATTCGGACGATTCCGATGAGTGGACAAGGGCATGGAAAGAAAGAATCATTCGACTAATTGCCAGCGAAATTGGCACTAGAATCGGAGTCGCGATGACAGACGACACGATTAGCTTAGTAGAACATGCCGAACTTGCAGGATTTAAGAGCCGTTCTATCGTTTCCGCTCTTTTTGACCGCTTAAAGACTCCCCTGGCTCAAGTTACGAGAGATCGACTTGGCGTTGAAAATCCAGAGAGGCTCATTCAAAGGTACGCCAAAGGAAAGTCTACTATTTGGCTAATTATTGACGATGTGGATCAGAACTTCGAAAACACGGCGCGTCACCGGCTTAAGATAGCAACTTTTTTTATCGCATGTAGACAACTCGTGACATCCGTTCCTGAACTGCGATTCAGAATATCAGTTCGTCCCAATATTTGGTCTATCCTAAAGCGTCAGTTTGAAGGGCTGTCTCATCTTCAACAGTACATCTGTAATTTATTTTGGACAGCGGACGATTATCGCTCTCTTCTTGCAAAGCGTGTTCAAAGTTACCTCGAGCGTAATGGCCAGTGGGCAATAACAAAAAAATATTTCGCAGTCGATCAATCAAAGCGAGAGCTACAGCTAATTGGATTAGTGTTTGAAGACCCCATGCCTTGGGGCGGTGATGATAGATTACGTCAACCCCATGCCATTCTGCACACGCTTTCAAAACATAGGCCGCGCTGGTTGGTTGAGTTATGTAAAGCGGCCGCGAAAAGCCTAGATATCAATAAGAAGTCAAAAATCGGACTAGATGAATTAACCGCAGTATTACCCGCATTTGGTCAAAGACGTATTGATGATGCCATCGCGGAATTTGGCTCCCAATGCCCGCAACTCAGCGAGTTATTGTCCGCCTTCTCACGTCAAAACGAGCGCTATACCACCGATGAACTAATAAAAACACTGCGGGATCGCATAATGATGGCAGTGCATCCACAGATCGCGGGCATTACACCTCCTGCCAGTGAAGTTGCAGTCGCACATTTTTTATTCCAAATCGGTTTTTTGACTGCCCGGCGAGATGTTTCTGAAAAACATTATGAGCATATTGTCTATGCAGATGCACCCCATTTACTAAAAGACCGAACCAATCTTGATGATGGTGTAAGTTGGGAAATTCACCCCGTATATCGCCAAACTCTGCAACTTAAAAACGTGCCCACTAAATTTCAGAAACATTGAAGTGTCAAGCTATTTCCTCGTTACGGCGGCAATCAAGGCAAAAGAAACACATGCTGCCAAAGCCCAGATTTGTCCGAAGCGGCGAGCCAACGAGCGCTCGAACCTCTAAATCCCCTCTCCGCCTCTTCCTTCCCCCGGAAGCTGCTACAATACCCCCGCATTTCAGGTGCCCGTCTTGCCGTCCGGCGAGCGGGTTAAACGGGAAACCGGTGAGTTTACTTTCGAGCAAACGAAGCCGGTGCTGCCCCCGCAACGGTAAGCGAGTGCGGGCGTATCAACAAGCCACTGCGACACGAGTCGTGGGAAGGCGATACGTCATACCTCGCGAGCCCGGATACCGGCCTGGAGCAGAGCCTGCGCGTCAGGCTCCTGAGGGAAATGCCGCGGGGTGACGGTAGACCAGTCTGGCTGTGCCATTCCGGGGTATTTCCATTGTGAAACGATGGCTTGCGGGGACGCTCGCCGTTAAATGGAAACCTAAAACTATGAAAAAAAGCATCAAACTGGGCCTGGCTTCGCTGGCCGTATTCAATTGCGCTCATGCCGGCGATTTGCCCGTCTATCGCCTCAACGACGTGGTGGTGACGGCCAGCCGCACGCCGCAGACGATAGGCTCGACCCTGGCAGACATCTCGGTGATCGGTCCCGAGGACATCGCGCAGGCGGGCCAATCCACCTTGGCGGAGTTGCTGCAGGGCCAGCCTGGCGTCGATATCGTCAGCAACGGCGGCATGGGCACCGCCACCAGCATTTCGCTGCGCGGCGCGGACAGCACCCATACCCTGGTGCTGCTGGACGGCATGCGCATCGATTCCGCCACCCTGGGCACCGCCTCGCTGGAAAACATCCCGCTGAACCTGGTCGACCAC
>JAIOJO010000114.1 GCA_019911985.1 Sulfuricellaceae bacterium
GCGGCATCCCCCATGCGGAGTGGATGCCGCCGTATTTATGCCGGCAAGAATGCCGCTACGGCTGCGCCTATGACGAGCACGATCAACAGTGCCGCCCAGAACGTCCGCCGCGAGGCGATGGCTTCTTCGGCGCGGCCGTTCTTGTAGCCGTTTATCATCGCGCGCACCAGGTTCTCGCGGTGGGCTAGGCTGCCGACGGCGACCCCGGCGACATGGATGAACACGACCGCCAGCATCGCGCTGGGGAGCGCTTCGTGCAATTCCTCCATCCAATCCCCGCCGAACTCGTTGTAAGTGGCCCAACCGCTGCCGACCGTGGCGAAGCCGAGCAGTATCATCGCGTAGATCGCATAGCTTCCCGCCGGATTGTGGCCGATCCAATGGGAAGCCTTGCCGCGCAGCAGCGACAGCAGGTAGTCGAGAGCCTGTTTCGGCGTGAACAGAAAGGAGGAGAAGCGGGCGTAGCGCGTGCCGGCGATTCCCCAGAACAGGCGGAAAACCAGCACGGCGCCCATGACGTAGCCGGCCGAGACATGGATCAGGCGTAAGGACTCGCTTTCGGACGTCAGCCAGGCCAGCGCGAAGCTGGCGACCAGCAGCCAGTGCCCGATGCGGGTGGGCAGGTCCCAAACCAAAATTTTGTTTTTCATGATTTTCTCCTAATCGCGATCTTTCCAGCGCTGTCCGCCGGGAAGGCGGATGCTGGATTCCGACCAATTTCCGCGCTCCGCCGCGGTGTGGCAGGCCGCGCAGTTGGAGCGGCTCTTGACCGCGGCTTGCGTCCAGAGCTTGGCGGCCACTTCCCGATGTTCGCGGCGGAACCACGGGGTATCGCTAATGCGCAGGGTTGTTGCGCTGTGCGCCGGGCTGCTTGCGCTATAGCGCTCCAGGTAGGCGAGGATTTCCGTGTTTTCCTGGGGCGTCAGCGTAGCGTTGGCGCCGAAGTGGCGATCCAGCCCGCCCATCAGGCTCCGCCAGTTGTCGGCCGTCAGCAGTTGCGGCGGGTAGGCGAGATGGCAACTGCCGCATTCCGCTTTCCATTTAGGATTGTTGGGCGCGGTCAGGCGGGAGCCTCCATCGGCAACGGCCGAGGCGGCGAAGGCGGCTAGGATAAGGGCAATCAGTGTTTTCATGATTAAGCTCCAGGTAATAGAAACTGGATGAAATCGGCTTTCTCAGCCGCCGAGCAGTCGCGTCCGGCGACATCGTTGCAGTTGCGGCGGAACCATTTTTCCGCCTTGTCCAGGCGGGTAAAGCGTTCCGGGTTGGCTGCCGGAGAAAGCGGGGCGATGCGCTTGCCGGTGATGCTATGTTTCCCTTCCGCCGCGGGTATCGGGGTGTGGCAGGCGGCGCAGCTCGGCATCGTCTGCGATACGCCCCATTTGCGCTGGAAAAACTCGCGTCCCCGTTGCGCCGAGGGGGTGAATCCAGGGGCGGTGCGCGCGGCTTCCGCCGCGTAGCCGGCCAGCAAGGCCTGCGGCGTTTCGGCTTGCGCCAGGCTTGCGGCGGCGGCCAGCAGCAGGCCGAGTGCGATCTTTTTTGCAGTCATGGTCAATCTCCTTTATCGTTCCTACTTCGCAAGGCTTACTCGATTTCAAATCCCTGCGAGTCTTGAGGCATAGCGTGCGCCGCGATTCTTAAACCGCGCTTAAGCTCAGGATTATCCTAAAAAAAGAATTTGAACCGCAAAGAACGCAAAGGAAGCGAGGTAGGCAGGGATGGGCGGTTTCTCGCCCAACTCGCAAAAACAATGTGTTATTAGGAATCTACCCAGTCACCAGACAGGTGAATACCAGATGGATTTTATGTCCTTGTTTTGCGAGGTGGGCGATCAAGCCGCCCATCCCTGCGAACCCCATTTCTTTGCGTTCAGCCCTCCCCTCCCGCTCTTGTCCTCGGATGGTGTGGCCGGGGATGCGGGAGGGGAGGCAAACGCCCTCTCCTCCTTTGGGGGAGAGTTGGAGAGAGGGTCGGCGTTTTTGCGGTTAATGAACTGCGGTTTTTAGGATTATTTAAGGAGCCTCTGATCAAGTCGCACGGGGTCGCGACGGGGTTTTGCGGGATGCTGGGCACGAAGCGAGGCGCGCGGTGTGGTCATTCCACACAAGCGTCGAGCGACACCGCCCGGCGCCCGCAAAACCCAGTCCCGTAAGGGTTGTGTCAAAAGCCGGCGTCTGCGGCGTTGCGCTCCTTGGCATCGTAGGCTGGCTACGACCGGCGTCG
>JAIOJO010000115.1 GCA_019911985.1 Sulfuricellaceae bacterium
GGATGCGCTCAAACAGACCCCAGCCCGGAGGGTTGCCGCGAATCCGCGCGTCTGCGGCGTTGCGAGGCTAGGCAATGGAATGACCATTGCCCGCGCCTCGCGCCTTGCAGCCATCGCGGTTTCGCGGCAACGCAGTGTTAAATTATTTACGGACAAGCGCTAAGCATGGAATATCGCTTCGATTATCGAAGAAATATCTACAACAACAATGGGTTGCCATATACCATCCGCTATCGCTGGGATAAAGGGCGTCCGGATCGGGTCCATTCTTTGCCCCCGATCGTATAGGCTTGGCGCTTCGGCTCTAAATATTCAAGCTCTTAACACTATGTTTATGTTCGGATACGATATACCATGATGGTAACTATTAGTATCGTTTTCACAATCAAAAACTCAGGGAATAAAATATGACACAAGTACTTTTTTGCGAACACCGCGCGGCAAAAATGAGGCTCCCGGACAAAGCGGGCTACGCAGCAGTTGCGGTTGCAAACCCGGAAGCATTGCACGCCGGATCGGCTGAGACGGGAAACCGGTCATGAAAACAAACCTGCCCATCACCGGTATCGAATTCCCCTACCCGAAAGGGAAGATCCTCGTTTCCAAGACCGACCTCAAGGGCGCGATCACCTATGCCAACGACGCGTTCATCGAGGTCAGCGGTTTCGACAAGGACGAACTATACGGCAAGAACCACAACGTGGTACGCCACCCCGATATGCCGCCGGCCGCCTTTGCCGACCTCTGGGCAAAAGCGAAGAACGGTCAGCCCTGGCGCGGCATGGTGAAAAACAGGCGCAAGAACGGCGACCATTACTGGGTAGACGCCACCGTGGTGCCGATCCAAAAAGGCAACCAGACCATCGGCTACATGTCCGTCCGGCGGGAACCGTCGCGGCAGCAAATCGACGCGGCCGACCAGTTGTACCGCCGAGCCCTGAAAGGCGAAGCCAAGCTGGGAAACGCCCGATTCTATGATTTCATGTACCGGTTTTCATTTGGCACACGCTACGCCGCCTTCACCGCCCTGTTGATCGCAATAATGGCGGCGGCGGCCGTCGCCGGCTTGCAGGGCATGACAGGAGCGGCGATCGGACTGGTTTTGGCCGGCGCCGCTCTCGGCCTCGCTTCCATCGTTTTTATGGAGCGCAGCATGTGCCGTCAGCTCCGCCAAGCCGTCAATTTCTTCGGCCAGATCGCCCAGGGCAACCTGAACAACGACATCAGCGTCACCGGAACGGACGTGGCGGGTCAAGTTTTGGCGTCGCTCGCTTATACCCAGACGCATCTGCGGGTCATCATCGACGAAATCGCGCTGGCGTCCAGCTTGCAGCATAAGCGTTGCGAGGAGTTGGAAACCGAAGTGGCGCGCGTGGCGGCCCACTCCGAAGCGCAGCAGGATCGAGTGACCCAGGTCAGCGCGGCCATGGAGGAGGTCAGCGTATCGGTCACCGAAGTGGCTAGCAGCGCGGACAATGCCGCCGAATCGGCCAAATCGACGCTGGCCATCGTGCAGGAGGGCAGCGTACAGATGACCCATAGCATGGACTCGGTTGCACGCGCGGTGCAGACGGTGCAAACCTCCAGCGCCACAATCAACGAGCTCAGCCTGGCCATCGAAAAAATCGGCACGGTAACCGGCGTCATCAAGGAAATTGCCGACCAGACCAACCTGCTGGCCTTGAACGCCGCCATCGAGGCGGCCCGTGCCGGCGAGCAGGGACGCGGCTTTGCCGTGGTGGCGGACGAAGTGCGCAAGCTGGCCGAACGAACCTCCAGCAGCACCGCCGACATCGGGCGGATAGTCGGGGAACTCACACAGACCACACGTTCCGCCGTTGCGACCATGGACGGAACCGTCCGCGAAGTGGATGAAGGGATCAAGCTGCTGCAGGAAAGCCACCAGAGTTTCCAGAAAATCAAGTCGGCCAGCGAACACGTCAACGAATCGGCTTCTCACATAGCCAGCGCCGCCAAGGAGCAATCCGCCGCCACCGAGGAAGTCGCGCAGAATATGGAACAAATATCCGCGCTGATCGAGGAGAGCGGCGCGAGCATCGTTCAGGTGAAACAGTCCGTCGGCGAGCTTGCCGCCACGGCGGAGGAGTTGAACGAGCTGGTCGGGCATTTCGCTTGACCGGCCAGGCGACGGAAGAAGGAAATCTGGATTCAATCCCAAAAACTCTAGGGAGGAAACATGGCTCATGTAATTTTTTACGAGAAACCGGGTTGCCAAAACAACGCGCAGCAGAAAGCGTTGCTGGCCGAGGCGGGACACAAGGTGAACGCCCGCAACTTGTTAACCGAGCCGTGGAAACCCGACGCCTTGCGTGCCTTCTTCGGCCCTCGCCCGGTGGCGGAATGGTTCAACCGGGCCGCGCCGCGAATTAAATCCGGCGAGGTCATCCCCGAAACCCTGGGCGAAATGGAAACCTTGGCCTTGATGATCGCCGACCCTCTTCTTATACGGCGCCCCCTGATCCAGGTCGGCAATCGCCGCGAAGCCGGGTTCGATGTCGATATTCTCGAACAATGGATAGGCTTGAGCATCCCGGAGCAGCGCGAAGGAAAAAGCAAGCTAGACGACTGGGAAAGCTGTACCCGCCCGGCGCACGCCAAAGGCTGCGCGGTGAAGAAATAAGCGAAACCCGCCGTAGGTGGGCGAAGCGAGCGTAGCCTGGATGGAATGAAATGGAATCCAGGGTTTTCTGCCTCTGCCTGTGTATCCGGGAGCTCCCGGATTCCGCTGCGCTGCATCCAGGCTACTTCCTCTTGCTGACATAAGGCAATCTCTATTGCGTCAAGTCCCCGGTGCAATGCGCTGCGCTTATTGCCACCCTACATCTATTGCCACCCTACATAGGCCTGGCGCGAGCTATGTCCCGCCGGACACATCCGTATCCGCCGCCAGCGGCCGCCGCAGCACCACCATGGACGAGCGCCGGAAGCCCTGACGCTGGTAAAAACGCAGCGCGCCGCGATTGCTCCTATCCGTCAACAAAGTCACGCGCAGCAGCCCTTCCTGTTCGGCCCATTCCAGCACATGGTCGATCAGCTTGCCCCCTAGGCCGGAATCACGGTAGGGCTCGGACACGATCACGTCTTCCAGCAGCACAACCGGCCCGCCTTCCGCTGTGCTGACGGTAATCAGCGCGTTGGCCATGCCCACGACTTGGCTACCGTCGCGCAGCACGAATAGGCGGCCGCGCTCCGGATTGCTCAGGATCAGTCTCAGCGCCCGCGTCTGCTTGTCGCGGTCGGGGCGGAAATCCGCCTCCTGGCCGAAGAGTTCGCCGAGGAGGGCCACCAAGCCCGGTATGTCGCGCGAATCGGCTGGGCCGATTTCGCACTGGCCGGCGTCAGCCCGCCAGCGCCAGGCTCTCAAGCGCTTCCCCGCCGATCAGGCTGGCGGCGAAATCTTCCAGCGGCAGATCGAGGCGCTTGATATTCTGCTCCGTCAGGAAGCGTTCTTCGTTGCGCGTCAATTCGCCGGGCAGCACAGCCCAATGTTGGTCCGACGAACGCTTCATGACCTGGCGCGCGAAGGTGCGCTCAAGCTGGTTGCGGAAACGGCAGCCGAGGAAGAGAAAACCGGCGCCGCTGCGCAAAGTCTGCACCAATGGGGGAATCGGCGTCTGGATGTCGATTTCGGTCAACACTTCCACGTAATCAGAATCCGAAACCAGGTAATTTTTCGCCGGGGAAATCGAGCCCAAGGGCTTGTACAGGATGGTGGACCAGGTTTCCATTTCGCCGCCCTCCACCAGGGTGCCGTCTTCGCTGAAACCTTGCGTCCAGGTGCCGAAATGCTCGGCTTGGCTCACGCCCTGGATTTGGCCCCAGTATTCGATGGGGCGCGCCGCAATGGATCGTTGCCGTTCGGCGTGCTCCCGCAACGCGGTTTCCATCGCGTTGTCGTACCACACGTCCACGATCAGCAAGGGCTTCAAAGGCAGCGCCGCCAGATAGCGGTGCAATGCGCTGGGCGTAACGTCGGGCTGGAAGGCCTCCGTCATCATCGCAGCCACCGTTTTGCGGTGCTTGAAGTTTTCGATGAACTGGGCCGCGGCGGTGAGGTTATTGCGAACCTTGTGGGGCACGCTGACCTTGCTCACCATCATCTGCACCAGCACTTCGGGCGAAGCCGGAACGGGGGAACCGCCCGGCACCAACTGCAGCAGGCCGGGGCCAATGTAGGGGATTACGCGCCCCTCGCTCAAGCCGCGGCGAATGTCGCCTAGCAATGATTCGGTCGTTTCCATGGTATGAGTGTCCTTAGGAATATTCCGTTTTAAGTGTAATCAGTTGTTCCGTCGGGACGCGGAACAAGCCGCGTCCGCCGGAAAGCGATTCGTAGCAATTGACCGTGTTGCGGCTGAGGTGGTTGAACCATTGCTGATCGCTCGCGGCGTCGGGGCGTTCGCTGATTTCCGTCACCGAGCCGTTGGGCGCGAAACGGACGTGAATCATGATCTTAGCGCTATCCATGAAGTTCTCCTTTGAATTACGTTTGAATTACAGTAGTTCGACGGTGATGTTTTCCGTGCCGAGCTTGGCCTGGCAGGCCAGGCGGGAGCCGGAGCCCACGCCCACCAGCGCGTCCAATTTCTCGTTTTCCTCGCGCTGGATTTTCGACAGGCTCTTCCGCCCTTCGCGCACCGTGATATGGCATGAGCCGCATTCGGCCTTGCCGTCGCATTTGTGGGCGATGCCGGCTTCGGCGGCCAGCAGCGCCTGCAGGATGCTGACGCCTTCCGCGGCTTCGACGGTTTTACCTGAGGACATAATGGTGATCATGGGCATTTCTTGACTCCTTCGATGAAATTCACAAAAAACTCAGTATTAATAAATGGCCGCCCCGGCCCCCACATTCAGCGAGGCATCCTTGGCGGTCTTGACGATAAACCCTATTTGATCTTCGCTCAGGTGGCCGTGGAAAGGCAGCGCAATGGCGCGGTCGGCCACTTTTTCCGTGACGAAAAAATTCCCCTTGCGGTAGCCCATTTCCTGGTAGTGCGCCTGCAGGTGCAATGGTTGGCAATACGCGGCGGCCTCGATTTGCTCCGTGTGCAGATCGTTGACGATGGCGTCCCGGCTGCTGCGGGAAAACCGGGTACCCAGGTGCACCAGGTAGAGAAACCAGTGGATTTCGCTCACATCCGGCGCCGTATAGGGCGGCTTGATGCCCTCGAAGGACTGGATATGCTCGAAGTAGGCGGCTTCGACTTGCTTGCGCCGCGCCAGGATGGAGTCGAGACGCTCCAGTTGCGCCAGCCCCAGCGCGGCGGCGAGTTCGCTCATGCCGGCCTGGAGCGGCAGCCTGCCGCCGATCACCACCGAGAAGCGTTCGTCCAGCCGCCGGTTGCGGTAGGAGCGCAGCGCCCGCGCGGTTTCCAGGTCGTCCGTCACGACCATGCCGCCTTCGCCGCACGCCAAGGCGCCCGGTTGGGAAAAATCGAAAACGGCGCAATCGCCGAAGCTGCCGACTAATTTATCCTGATAACGCGAGCCTATGGCTTCGCTGGAATCCTCGATCAGCACCAGGCCATGCTGGGCTGCCATCTCCCGGAACGGCTGCCATGCCGCCGGATGGCCGTTGGCATTCGCGGCCAGGATGGCACGTGTGTTGGGCGTTATTTTGGCTTCGGCCTTGTCCGGCGCCAGCGTGCCGGCCCAGTAGTCGATATCCGCAAATACCGGCTTGGCACCGGCCAAGGCTATCGCATGCGAGATCTGATGCCAGGAAAACGGCGAAGCGACCACCTCGTCGCCCTGGCCGATGCCATGCGCCTTCAGGCATAACAGCAAGCCCAGGGTGCCGCTCGCTACCGCCACGGCGTAGCGGCGGCCGAGATACGCGGCAAAAGCCGATTCGAAGGCCTCAACCACCGGCCCCTGGCTCAAACGCGGCGATTGCAGCACAGTGCTCACGGCGTCCAATTCGGATTGGCTGATGTCAGGATCGGACAGGGGTATCCAGGTTTCGCTCATGATCTTTTCCTATCTCGTGTCGGCGACGACGATTCCGGTGGCGGCGGCGAAATCCCCGGTGATGCGCCAGCAATGATCCCGCCCGTCCACCAGGTAGAGCTTGAATTTCGGGTACTCGCGGTAAGGCGCTTCGCCGCTCATGTCCGAGGCATCGCAGCGGGTCAGCGAAAGGCCGGGGAAGTTCTGGCGGAAATCGGGCAAAGGATTCCCGCCCGCCCCCGCCGAAGCGAGCAACGCGTCGATCCGTGCCAAGTCGCTCTCGTTCATGGCCATGGCTATTCGCTCACCTTGCGCGCTTCCACCG
>JAIOJO010000116.1 GCA_019911985.1 Sulfuricellaceae bacterium
AGTCTGGAACTTCGCCTACCAAAGGAAAAGGGCGGCGACGGCGAGAATAGGCAAACAGGCACCGGTAGCTATATCGAGTTTCAAGTGTCCTCCGAAGAACTCAAAAACAATTCGGACATGCCTGCCGCACCGATGCCCACCAGTACCGACCATGCTATCGAAGTTGGCAACACACTGAACGAGCAGTCGGAAAAATATAACGAGCAGGCGAAGCAAGTCGCCGAACAGGCCAAACACATGAAAGAAACGCTGAAGACGCCATGAATCCGCAATGGCAAATGCTCTGCACAAAATTCGACACTCGCGCTCAGCGCGAGCGGTCGCTCATTTTTCTCACGGCCATCCTGGCGGTTATGGGCATAATCTATTTGGCCGCCATTGAACCGGCGCAGAAAAAATTCTACCAGGCGAGTTCTACCCTGGAGGAAAAGCAAAATCAACTCAGCCAGGTTCGAAGCCGCATCGAAACGCTCAAGTCACCCTATGGCGACCCCGACTATGCCAACCGGGAGCGCTTGAAATTCTTGAAGAAAGAAGATGCAAACAACACCGAATTGCTGAAAAACGTGCAGAAAAGTTTGGTCCCGCCCGGCCAGATGGCGGACTTGATCGAAAGCATGCTCAACCGCAATCGCCAAGTGAAACTCGTTGCGCTTAAAACCCTGCCCGCTATCCCCTTGCTCAAAAAAGCAAGCACCGATACCAAGGGCAAAGCCGCATCGCAGATATCCATTTTCGACGATTTGACGGAGAAACCGGCAAGCGAGCAAACCCTCTACCGCCATACGATAGAAATGACACTGGAAGGCAGCTACCTCGATTTAATGCGCTATTTGAGCGAGCTTGAAAACCTATCGTGGAAAATGTACTGGGAAAGCGTAAAACTCGACGTAACGGCCTATCCCCGTTCGCGCTTAACGATCCGGGTCTACACGCTCAGCCTCGACAAGGTGTGGTTAAGTGTATAAAACACCTTACGCGAGACTTCTAGCCGTCCTGTTTCTGGCCAGCTTCAGCGTACACGGGGAAAATCTGCCCGACCCGACGCGGCCGGCTTTCGCGGCGGATACGCCGGCCTCTCCGGCCGCCTCCGGCGCGGCCGGAGAGGCCCCGCCCGAGCCGGGACTGCAGTCCATTCTGCTTTCTCCCGGTTACAAGGCGGCCATTATCAACGGCCAGCAGGTGCGCGTGGGTGCAAGAATCGGCGATGCCAAAGTGATGGAAATCCGGGCAGGCGAGGTTGTTTTGCAAAAGAAAAACACGCGCGAAGTGCTTAAACTCTATCCGCCGTTAGAAAAGCGCCGTTAGACCGGAAAAAAAGGATAGAATAGCGCCAAAGCCAAAGCCCGCCATGCGAGACAACCATTAACGTGCATGTACATGAAATGATCGGCGTAGCCCTAACGCGAACAATATGCCGCTTAAGCTCTTGCTCGCCCTTTCGACTGCTCTACGCACAAAACGCGCGTTCCGTAAGCCGCCTTTCCCCTTCCTTCGCGCAAACCAAGGCGGCACCGCCGAGACCCGCGATAGCCTGGGAATTGATATCGGCCTTTCTCCTGAGCGCCATGCTGGCCGGCTGCGCCTCCAGCGCCGCACCTAAGCCCAATCCGACGATGAACAAAATCCACGAGGAGTTGGCGCAAGCCAACGCCGACATGGAGTCACGCCGCCAACTGGAGGCCGCCAAAGAGGCGCTGCTTCCCCCGCTTAAGATCGATATACCCAAGCCCATGGCCAAGGCGCTGGAGCCGCGCTTCGACCTGGTGGTCAATAACGCGCCCGCCCGCGAAGTGTTTATGGGCATTGCCGCCAATAGCCGTTACAGCATGCTGGTAGACCCGGAAGTCAGCGGTTCCGTGTCGGTGAACCTCAAGGACGTAACCGTGCTCGAAGCGCTCGACGCCCTCCGCGACCTCTACGGCTACGATTACCATGTCGACGGCACGCGCATCGTAGTCAAATCCTTGAAGATGCGGACCCGGATTTTCCGGGTGAATTATCTAACCGGCGAGCGCAAGGGGTCCTCGGATATCCGGGTGACATCGGGGTCGGTTAGCGATTCCTCGCCCAGTTCCGGCAGTAGTAGCAGCAGTTCCTCCCAATCGAGTACGCCCGGAAGCGGAACCAATATCAAATCCCTGGAAAGCAGCCGGATCACCACAAAATCCACCAGCGACTTCTGGGTTGAATTGACGGCCGCGCTAAAAGCCATCGTCGGCGAGGAGGACGGGCGCAATGTAGTGGTCAGTCCCCAATCCGGCGTAATCGTAGTGCGCGCCTTACCGAACGAATTGCACAACGTAGCCGCTTTCCTCAAGGCGGCACAGCTTTCCGTCGATCGCCAAGTCATCCTCGAAGCGAAAATTCTTGAGGTGCAGCTCAACGACAGCAACCAGACCGGCATCAACTGGGCTTTGCTTCAGAATGGCGCCCATCGCTTGTCGGCCGGCGCCAACACCCAGAATTTCACCATACCCGGCGGCACCATCGGAACGCTCACCACCACCGCCACGACCGGCACCACGCCGACAGGCAGTACCCTTGCCTCCACCTTGGGCGCCGGCATGGCGGCCGCGACCGGCGCCACTGCATCCGGTTTGTTCGGGCTGGCGTTCCAAACCAACGACTTTGCCGCCCTGCTGTCGTTTTTGGATACCCAAGGCGATGTGCATGTGCTGTCTAGCCCGCGCATCGCCACCTTGAACAATCAAATGGCCGTCTTAAAGGTGGGAACGGACGACTTTTTCGTGACCGGCGTGAGCACCACCACGACCACCGGCGGCACTGGATCGACCAGCACCCCGTCGGTTACGCTGCAGCCTTTCTTTTCCGGCATCGTGCTGGATGTTACCCCGCAGATCGACGACGACGAAAATATCATTTTGCACGTCCACCCCTCCGTCAGCGTGGTACAGGAGCAGCAAAAAAATATCGATCTGGGGTCGGCCGGCAGCCTCAAACTGCCGCTGGCTCAAAGCAACGTCAGCGAAACCGACAGTATCGTCCGCGCCCGCGACAACCAAATCGTCGCCATCGGCGGCCTGATGAAGCAAAGTTCCTCCAGCGGCAACAACGGCGTGCCGGGCTTAGACGAGATTCCCGGCGTAGGCGGCTTATTCCGCAACAGCAACCGCAGCACGGTCAAGCGCGAACTGGTCATTTTGCTCAAAACGGTTATCGTTCACGGCGATCAGGAATGGGGCGAGGATATTCTCAAAACGCAAAGACGGATCGAATCCATGATCCCGAAAAACGCCGTGGGTACGGCTGAAAAGCAGTAGGGGAGCCGCGTGTACGAAGAATATTTCGGCCTGAGCGAACTGCCCTTCGGGATCACGCCGGACACCAGCTTTTTTTTCGCCTGCAACAGTTACCAGGAGGCACTGAACACGCTGTTGATCGCCATTCGCAACGGCGAAGGCTTCATCAAGGTAACCGGCGAGGTGGGCACCGGAAAAACCTTGCTGTGCCGGAAGTTCATGGCCATGCTCGGCGACGGCGACTATATAACCGCCTATATCCCGAACCCTTATCTGACTCCTCATTCCTTGCTGCTTGCCCTGACCGATGAGCTGGAGCTGTATATCGACAGCGATGCCGACCAGAATCATTTGCTAACGGCCTTGAATCTGGCACTGATGGCGCTCGCCGACAAGGGCAAGCGCATTGTCATCTGCCTCGACGAAGCCCAGGCGATGCCGATGGAAAGCTTGGAGGCCTTACGCTTGCTGACCAACCTGGAAACGGAAAAACGCAAGCTGCTGCAAGTGGTTCTATTCGGCCAACCCGAGTTGAACACTAACCTCGAACACGAGTCCATCCGCCAACTCAAGCAGCGCATTACCTTCCATTACGAACTCCCCCCCTTGAGCAAGGAGGAGTTGAACTATTACCTGATGCACCGGCTTTCCGTAGCAGGCCACCGCAGCGGCCCGCTCTTTAGCCAGGGGGCGCTGAACTTGCTCTACCGCGCCAGCGGCGGCGTTCCCCGCTTGGTCAATATTCTGGCCCACAAGTCGCTGATGGTGGTCTACGGCGAAGGTTGCCGCAGCGTCTCCTCTCGTCATGTGAAAACGGCCCTTAAGGACACCCCGGCAGCGCGGCACGTCCCGCTTTTCTGGCGTTGCTTAGCCATCCGGTAGCCGCTCCATGAGCTTAATCAACAAGATGTTGCAGGACCTCGACCGGCGCCATATCCGCAAGGCAATCGATAAAGGCCTGCCGTCTATGGGCATGCCGCGCATGCCCGCGCCAGGCTCAGCCGCCCGGCGTTCCTTGCCCAAGGGGCCGTTCATCGTCGCGGCGGCGGCCGCGCTGATTCTGCTGATCGGGCTAGGAAT
>JAIOJO010000117.1 GCA_019911985.1 Sulfuricellaceae bacterium
ACCGGGAGCAGACGCCGCAACTGTGGCACGACTTGCTGGCGCTCGAAGCCGCAACGCGCGACTACCTAGCGGTGCTGGGACTCGACCTGGATTTGGACGATGCGGAGGGCTATGCCTTCGTGCGCCAGCGCGACGGCGGCGACGAAGAGAACCCGCCGCCGCGTTTGGTGGCGCGGCGTCCATTGAGCTACCCGGTCAGCCTGCTCTGCGTGCTGCTGCGCAAACGCTTGCTGGAAGCCGATGCCAGCGGCGGCGAGACGCGCACCATGATCACGCGCGCGGACATGCTCGACCTGATGCGTACCTTTCTTCCCGAAGCTTCCAACGAGGCGCGGATCGTCGACAAGATCGACGAGCACATCGGCAAGGTCGAGAAGATGGGCTTCCTGCGCGAACTGGCGGCGCAGCGCGGCACCTATGAAATCCGTCGGGTGCTGAAAGCCTTTGTGGACGGCGAGTGGCTGGCCGATTTCGATGCCCGTCTGGAGGAGTACCGCAAACATGCCGTCGATCGGGCTTGATCTGTTCAAAACGCCGGGCTTTCGCCTCGACCGCTTCGAGGTGCTCAACTGGGGCACTTTCGACCAGCGCGTGTGGCGCATCGCGACGGGCGGCGAGAACGCGCTGCTTACCGGCGACATCGGCTCGGGAAAATCCACGCTGGTGGACGCGCTCACCACCTTACTGGTGCCGGCCCACCGCATCGTTTTCAACAAGGCGGCGGGCGCGGAAACGCGGGAGCGCAGCCTGGCCTCCTACGTGCGCGGCCACTACAAGAGCGAGAAGGACGACGAGCGCCTGGCCGCCAAGGCAGTCGCGCTACGCGGGCTGGACAGCTATTCGGTGATCCTCGCCTGCTTCCGCAACGACCACTACGACGAAACCGTCACGCTGGCCCAGGTATTCTGGATGAAGGACGAAAAAGGCCAGCCGGAGCGCTTCCACCTGACGGCGACCAGCGAACTGACCATCGCGCGCGATTTTTCCGGCTTCGGCGAGGACATCAAGGAACTCGGTCGCCGCCTGCGCAAAATGCCGGGCGTTTCCGTGTACGATTCCTTCCCCCCTTACGGCCAGGATTTCCGCCGCCGCATGGGACTAGCCGGGGAACAGGCGCTGGAGCTCTTTTACCAGACCGTGTCGATGAAGGCGGTGACCAACATCACCGATTTCGTCCGCCACCACATGCTGGAAGACCCGGCCATCGCGCCGCGCATCGATGAGCTGTGCCGGTTGTTCGACAACCTCAACGCCACCCACGAGGCGGTGCTCAAGGCTGAGGCGCAAATCGCCCGGCTCGCGCCGCTGGTGGACAACTGCGACCGGTACGAACAACTCAGCGCCGGCACCGCCGTGGCCGAGCGCCTGCGCGAGGCGCTGCCGGCGTGGTTCGCCCAACGCAAAAGCGTGCTGCTGGAAGAGCTGATAACCCGGCTGGTGCTGGACGGCAAGCGCCTGGAAGACGACGCCGCTCAGCAACAAAGCGCCATCGACCAACTGCACCAGCGCCGCGCCGAGGTCAACCAGGCGATCCACGACCAAGGCGGCGGGCGCATCAAGGAAATCGAGAATCAGGTCGGCCAACGGGAGCAGGAAAAAGCGCGTCGCAAAGCCGCCTTCGACGGCTACGCCGAAGCCTGCCGCAAGCTGGAATTGCCGCGCGCCCAGAGCCTCGACACCTTTCACGACAACCGCCGCCATGGTCTCGCTCTCGGGCAGCAGTTCGAAAGCGAGAAAGCGCAACTGACGCAGCAGCGCGACTCGCTGATTCCCGGCATCCATGCCATCGATCAGGAATGCAACGGCCTGAGCCACGAAATCACTTCCCTGAAACAGCGCAAATCCAACATCCCCAGCCCGATGCTGCTCCTGCGCGAGGCCTTGTGCGCGGCGCTCGGCGTCGCCGAAACCGAACTGCCCTTCGCCGGGGAACTGATCCAGGTGCGCGCCGACGAAAACCTCTGGGAAGGTGCGATAGAGCGGGTGTTGCACGGCTTCGGCCTGTCCCTGCTGGTGCGCGAGGATCACTACCAAGCTGTCGCCGGCTATGTGGACCGCACCCATTTGGGCGGGCGGCTGGTGTATTTTCGCGCCGGGGGCGAGGGACGCGCGGCGTCGGCGCAATCGCCCCATAGCCTGGCGAGCAAGATCGAAATCAAGAGCGGCAGCCCGTTCCGCCCGTGGCTGGCCGACGAACTTGTGCGCGGCTACGACTACGCCTGCTGCGACAGCCTGGAGGAATTCCGCCGCCACCCCAAGGCGCTGACGCGCCAGGGCCAGACCCGAAGCGGCGGCGCGCGCCACGAAAAGGACGACCGCCACCGACTGGATGACCGCAGCCGTTACGTGCTGGGCTGGAGCAATAGCGAAAAAATCCGTGTGCTGGAAGAATTGCTGCTGAAAAAGCAGGCCGAAGGCGATGCGCTGATCGCACGCCGGGGCGAGATCGAAACCGCCTTGAAATTGCTGGAAGCGCGCCAGGAAGCCATCGGGGAACTGCTGCGCCCGGAAGAATTCACCCTCATCGACTGGCCCCACGCCGCTGCGGAAATCAATTCGCTGCTCGAAGAAAAACGCGCATTGGAGGAAAGCTCCGACATCCTGCGCGAGCTCAACGCCCGCCTGGAAAGCATCAATGAGCAGATGAAATCCGCCAGGAAACGCCATGAAGAGGTTTTGAGCCTCAAAGGCAAGCGCGCCCAAGAATGCGAGGACGCAGAACTCAGCCTGCGCGACGGCCAAGCCACCCTCGCCCAACTGCCGCAAGACGAGCGCGACTTTTGTTTCGCCATCTTGCCATCACAGGAAATCGCCGCCGAAGGCAAGCCTCCCACGACGCCCAGACAATGCGACGAAGCCGAAAAAAGCCTGGCCAACTGGTTGTATGACCACATCAAGGCAGAAAAAGATAAAGCAGCCCGCATCGCCAGCAACATTGCAGCGCAAATGCAAGAATACATCGGCGCCTATCCCGCCGAATGCCGCGAGGTGAACGCCAGTCTGGATTCCGCCGCCGAATTCCGGCGTATGCTGGAGCACCTGCAATCCGAGGATTTGCCGCGTTTCAAGGCCAAATTCAAGGAGCTCCTCAACAAGAACACCATCCACGAAGTCGCCTTGCTGCAAGACAAACTGGAAGGCGAATCCGACACCATCCGCAAGAAAATCGACGCCATCAACCGCTCCCTGCGCCTGATCGAATACAACCCCGCCACCTATATCCAACTGGTGCCGGACCCCGACCCCGACATGGAAATCCGCCAGTTCAAGGAAGACCTGAAAGGCTGCCTCGCACACTCCCTGGCGGGCGCGGATGACGAGCCCTACACCGAACACCGTTTCGTCCTGGTCAAGCGCCTGATCGACCGTTTCAACGGGCGCGCCGATGATGCGGAAATCGACCGGCGCTGGACGCGGAAAGTGACCGACGTGCGCAACTGGTTCCGTTTTTCCGCCAGCGAGCGCTGGCGCGAGGACGGAGCGGAAAAGGAGTTCTACTCCGACTCGGCGGGGAAGTCCGGCGGGCAGAAAGAAAAACTCGCCTATACCATCCTCGCCTCGGCACTCTCCTACCAATACGGCATCGACCGCCACAACCAGAGCGCGCGGGCGTTCCGCTTCGTGATGATCGACGAGGCCTTCGGGCGCGGCTCGGACGAATCCGCGCGTTACGGTCTGGAACTATTCGCCAAGCTGGAGCTGCAACTGTTGATCGTGACGCCGCTGCAAAAAATCCACGTCATCGAAAACTACGTGCGCTCGGTGCATCTGGTCCACAACGAGGAAGGGCGCAATTCCATGATCCGCTCCCTCACCATCGACGAGTATCGCGAGGAAAAAGCACACCAGCGGGCGACTTCGTGATCACCCCGGAAGAAATCCGCGCCAAGGCGCTACGCCACTGGAACAGCCACGCCTATCACCGCGACCGGCTGGCGGGGCGAGCCTGGCAAGCCCTCAACATCCCTTTCGGCAAGCCCGGCGGACGCGAACTGCTCAGCGGCTACGCGGCCATCGCCGACGCGATGCGCGCCCTTCGAGCATCCTCCGGGGAGGTTCTTGGATACGGCTACGCCATCGAATTCGAGGCGGTCGCCCATCGCCAACTGGGCGAGCAACAACTGCCGAAGCGAATATTCTTCGACACGGAAGCCGATTTTCTGCGCTATATCGGCAAATCCCGCGAGGCCGTGCAGTTCGGGCGTCTCGCCCGCCTCACTGCGGCGCGTCATCCAACCCTGGCTGGCCTGCTGCACATCAAGCCTCGCCTGCTTCTCGACTACCTCGCGGCGTGGGAAAAACTCCTCGCCGTTGCCGCCTGGTTCATCGATCATCCGCGCCCCGGCATCTACTTGCGCCAGATCAACCTGCCCGGCATCGATAGCAAATTCATCGAACACCATACCACGCCCCTCACCGCCCTGCTCGACGTGCTGCTGCCAGATTCCGCCATCGACCGCGAGGAAAAGAATTTCGAACGCCGCTACGGCCTGCGCTTCGACCAGCCCCTCATCCGCCTGCGCCTGCTCGATGCGGGTCTATCCTTTTCCGGCCTGTCCCTGACCGACCTGACCATCCCGCTGGAGGATTTCCAGTGCTTGTGTCCGCCGGTCGAAACTGTGTTCGTCACCGAAAATAAGGTCAATGGACTGGCTTTCCCCGCATTCCCCAAAGCGCTGGTGATCTTCGGCCTGGGCTACGGCTTGGCCAGCCTCGCCGCAACGCCATGGCTTCACAAAACCCGCCTGATCTACTGGGGCGATCTCGATACCCACGGTTTCGCCATTCTCGCCCGCTTCCGCGAAGTTTTCCAGCACGTCGAATCGATGTTGATGGACAGCGCCACTCTGGAGGCCAATCGCGCGCTGTGCGTCGTCGAAGATGCACCGGTAGAAGGCACTCCCGCCTCGCTCACCGAAGTGGAAGCCGCCGCCTGCGCCGCACTGATGCAACCCGACGGATCCACGCTACGCTTAGAACAGGAACTCATTCCTTTTGGGCAGGTGGAAGATTCGCTACGTCACGCCATTTCCAATAAATGTGACACAAGCGTATAATTTGTGACACATCTACTAGCGTTTAGGAGAAATACTTGAAAACCATCACCATCCGCGAGGCCCGCGAAGGCCTGAGCCATCCGGAACAGATGTTCGCGGACGACGATGAAGTCCTGGTGATGCGCCGCGGTGAGCCGGTGGCGCGCATTCTACCAGCGACCCCTAAACGCAAAGCGCGCTCGCTGGCGGCTTTCCGCGCCACCATGCCGTTTCAGGAAATCCCCAGCGAGGTGCTGATCCGGGAAGAACGGGACGCGCGGGACTGAGCGTGGTTTACCTCGATACCAGCGCTCTCATCAAACGCTATGTTCCCGAAGCCAACAGCGAGGCATTCGACGCGTATTTTATCGCCCAAGCCCCCGCCTCGATCAGCCGCTTGGGCTTGGTGGAGATTCGTTGTGCCCTGGCCCGTAAACGGCGGAACAATAATATTTCGGCTGAGCGCGAAAAAGCGGCCATGGACGAAGTTCGCACCGACATTCAGGATGGCGTTCTTATCGTCCAGCCCACTGGCGACGTGCATTTTGCCGAAGCGCTGCACTTGATCGACCAGATCGTCGAAGCGCCCCTGCGCAGCCTCGATGCCTTGCACTTGGCCATTGCAAAATCCCTCAAAACGAGCGAACTTGCCACGGCGGACGCCGTTATGCGGCAAGCCGCTCAATCGCTCGGCATGAGCATCGCTTATTTTGGCGACTAACTTTCCTGACTCGACCTTAAAACCATGACAGAACAAACCCCACCCCAACAAGACGAAAACCAAATCATCGCCGAGCGCCGCGAAAAGCTGAAAAAGCTGCGCGAGCAGGGCGTCGCCTTTCCCAACGATTTCCAGCGCGAGCACCACGCCGGCGAACTGCAAGCAACTTACGGTGAGACCTCCAAGGAGGAACTGGAAGCTGCCGGCGTTACCGTAAGCGTAGCCGGGCGCATGATGTTGAAACGGGTGATGGGCAAGGCCAGCTTCGCCACGGTGCAAGACATGGGCGGGCGTATCCAGTTCTACATCAACGACGAGGGCGTCGGCGCCGGCGTTCATGAGGCCTTCAAGCATTGGGACATGGGCGACATCGTCGCCGCCAAGGGGGTGCTGTTCAAAACCAACAAGGGCGAGTTGTCGGTGCGCGCCAGCGAGCTGCGCCTGCTGACCAAGAGCCTGCGCCCGCTGCCGGAGAAGTTCCACGGCCTTTCCGACCAGGAGCAGAAATACCGCCAACGCTACCTCGACCTGATCGTCAACGAGGAAACGCGCAAGACCTTTAGGGTGCGCTCGCGGATCATCCAGGCCATCCGTACTTTCCTAGTGGATCGCGGCTACTTGGAAGTGGAAACGCCAATGATGCACCCCATCCCCGGCGGCGCGTCGGCCCGGCCTTTCGCCACCCACCACAATGCGCTGGACATGGAGCTCTATCTGCGCATCGCCCCCGAGCTTTACCTCAAGCGCCTGGTGGTGGGCGGTTTCGAAAAAGTGTTCGAAATCAACCGCAATTTCCGCAACGAGGGCATGTCCACCCGGCACAATCCGGAATTCACGATGATCGAGTTCTACGAGGCCTACCGCGATTACCGCTACTTGATGGATTTGACCGAAGAAATGTTCCGCAGCGCCGCGGTCGCCGTGCTGGGCAGCGCCGTCGTGCCCTACCAGGGGCAGATGATCAACTTGGCCCAGCCATTCGACCGCCTTACCGTGGCCCAAGCGATCGGCCAGTACCATCCCGGGCAATACACGATTGAACAATTGCACGACCGCAAATTCCTGGTTGACACCTTGAAGGGCCTGAACGCCGCCTACAAGCCCACCGACGGCGTCGGAGGCTTGCAACTTTCGCTGTTCGAGGAGACCACGGAACACCGGCTGATCCAGCCCACCTTCATCGTCGATTACCCGGCGGAAGCTTCGCCCTTGGCGCGCAGCAACGATAAGGACCCGTCCATCACCGAGCGCTTCGAGCTGTTCATCGTCGGGCGCGAAATCGCCAACGGCTTTTCCGAGTTGAACGACCCGGAAGACCAAGCCGAACGCTTCATGGAGCAGGTGCGCCAAAAAGAAGCGGGCGACGCCGAGGCGATGCACTACGACGCCGACTATATCCGCGCGCTGGAGCACGGCCTGCCGCCCACCGCCGGCGAAGGCATAGGCATAGACCGCCTGGTGATGCTGCTCACCGACAGCCCGAGCATTCGCGATGTCATCCTGTTCCCGCAAATGCGTCCGGCCGAATCCTGATTCGGCCCATACCCCTAGCCCCCCGAAGACTCATTTCCCGAAATAAGCGCAGCGCACGTCAACGTGTGCTACGCTGCTGCGTTAAGGATTATGTCTTTGTCATTCTCAAGACAAGCCACGAACGATTTTGTCCTCGCCGAACGCGTCGCCTCGATTCAGCTTTCTTGGCACTTTAAAGCAACCCGGCGAAACGGGGCAGAATCTTAACTTAATCAGCCATATGGAGTTAACACTATGGAAGCACCGTCAAACAACCCTTCCACCGCGAAAACACCCCCGCTGTACATCGCCGCCGCCATAGCGGTCATCGTCTTTGCCGCCGCCGATTTGATGCCCGAGCAAGGCCCCGGT
>JAIOJO010000118.1 GCA_019911985.1 Sulfuricellaceae bacterium
TCAGGCAGCTTTCTTGATTGCCTTTCATGACGTTGGCGGTCATCGCGGCGATAGGGATATGGCCGCCGTGCTCTTTTTCCCATTCGCGTATCCGGCGGACGGCTTCTATGCCGTCCATTACCGGCATATGCAGATCCATCAGGATGATGTCGAAACTTTCCTGTGTAAAAGCGTCCAGCGCAAGCTGCCCGTTTTCCGCCAGGCTGACGCGGTGTCCCCATTTTTCCAGCAAGGTCACCGCCAGTTTCTGGTTGATGGCGTTGTCTTCGGCCAAAAGGACGTTCAATGGGTGCTTCGGTATGAAGCGTTTGGCAGTATCCGGGTTCGCAATAGGTTTCCCGATTTTTTCGACAATGAAGGGGAACAGCGATGCAAGCGTTGCCGTCGGCGCGGTATGGAGTGCGGCGCCCAGTTTCCGGTAAGGCTCGGCGTTACCGTCGTTCTCGGCGGCGAGGACGATGATGGGCAAGGCGCTTGCGTCGTCCTTGAGCCGGATGCGCTCGATCAATTCGACGGCTTTCATTTCGCTGATGGCGCCGTCGATAATGACCAATTTAAAGGGCCGCCCGATTTCCTTGGCTTGAGCGATGGCGGCGAGAGCGGCGTTGCCGCTTTCCACGGCTGTCGGCCGGCAATTGAGTCGCTTGAATTCGTTCGTCAAGCCGTTGCGGGCCGAGGTATTTTCGCTCACCAGCAGGAGCGCCAGGTTGATGAGAATTTCCATTCCCACCAGGCCGGTTTCGCTGTTTTCGTCCAAGGCGAAGCGCAGCGTAAAGTGGAAGGCGCTGCCTTCGCCGACTTTGCTCTCGGCCCACATCATGCCGCCCATCAGGTTGACCAGGCGGCGGGAAATGGTCAGCCCCAGGCCGGTTCCGCCGAAGTTTCGGCTGATGGAGCTGTCGGCCTGGGTAAACGCCTCGAAAATCGATTCCAGTTGATCGCGGGGAATGCCGCTGCCGGTATCGATGACGGTAAAGAGCAGCGATACTTCGCTGTCGCCGGCTTGCCGGGTCGTTACGCGCAGGGTGATGTGCCCTTGTTGCGTGAACTTGATCGAATTGCCGGTCAAATTGATGAGGATTTGCCGTAAGCGGTTCGGGTCGCCGATCAAGTTATCGGCCACGTCGGAGCCGATTTCCAGCAAGAGCTCGATTCCCTTTTGCTGCGCGCGATACCTGAACGAATCCAGGATCTGAAAGAGGGTGGCGCGCAAAGGAAAGGCGATGGAATCGATTTCCAGCTTTTCGGCCTCGATTTTCGAGAAATCGAGAATGTCGTTGATGACGGTGAGGAGACCGTCCGCCGAGGTTTTTACCATGCTCAGATAATTGCGCTGTTCTTTGCTCAGCTTCGTATCCAGCACCAGGTCGGTCATGCCGAGAATACCGTTCATGGGGGTGCGGATTTCGTGGCTCATGGTGGCGAGAAATTCGCTTTTTACCCGGCTGGCTTCGATGGCGGCGGACTGGGCGTGCATCAGTTCGAGTTCGGTTTCCTTGCGAGCGGTAATGTCGTGGAAACCGGTGATATAGGCTGCCTTGCCCTCGAACTCAAACGGCCTGGAAACGACCAGAGCCCAAAATAAGCGGCCCGTGCAGGTGTACATGCGCGCTTCGTGATCGTTGACAAACCCCAGGGTCTGCATTTGATGCAGCACTTGCTCGTGCTCCTTGGCATCGGCCCACAGCTCGGACATGCGTTGTTCCTGGACGCGGAAGGGCGGCAAGGCGAACAGCTCCTTGGCGCTTTGGTTGGCCAACAGTAAACGGCTGTCTGTTGCGGTAATCACCAATGGCACGGGGGACGCCTCGAAAATACGCTGCAACTGGGCGCGTGCGCTGGCGGCTGCGTGTTCCTTGAACGTCAGTTTTTTGTTGAGGTTTTCTAGATCGAATTGGCTGCCGCGCAGGCGGAAAAAAAAGTGTGCCAGAAAGCCGCTGCCGATCGCGATGCTGAGCGCCAGGATAAAGGTGAAAAATAAAAACACGCGCGAAGTTTGGCGTGTTACTTGCCAGCCGTTTTCCGGTATGGCAGCCAGTTGCCAGGAGCCGCCGGGAAAGTTGATCCTAGTCAGTATGGGCTGGCGTTCAAAAACCGTCGCATCGCCGAGGAAAATATTCCCCGTACTGCCCATCCCATCCTGGCCGCGCACGGCAAAGAGTAGCCCTTCGTCTTGGTCGTGCCAGCCCATTTTTTTGAGAAGCCGGTCATAGTCGATGACGACCATGACCAAGCCCCAAAAAGAGCCGTCCGCGGCAGCGGAGTTCGGGCCGGGATGGCGGCCCAGTTGCGGCGCGGCGGTAAAAACCGGCAGCCTGGCCGAAAGGCCGGTACCGCCCTGAAGCAGCGGGAAGGGGCCGTCCAGAACGAGGACTTTTTCGCGGATGGCGCGTTCGACTATCGCCCGGTGTTTGGGGTCGGCCAGCAAATCGTGGTTGGCTACCGCGCGGTTGGCGTGCAGGGGATAAATAAAGCGTGCCTTGGCGTTGGGGGCAAGGATCAAGGCGCGGATAAGGGGGTTGTCCGATTGCAGTGCCTGGGCGAAGGACGCGAAATAGGCTTCGATTAAGTCCGGTTGCCGGGCGTGGCTTTTGACGAACGCGCTCAAGGCAAACGTGGGCGACAGCCCCTGGTTCAGCGTTTCTTCAAGGCGCGAGCTCAAGCGCCCGGATTTTTCCTTGACGAAATCGCGCTGTGCCGTCTGTTCCCGCAGGTTGCCGGCGGAATAGAACGACCAGCCGCCGGCCAAGACGCTCGCCCCGACTATCGTGCCGATAATCGCGCTAATCCAGCGTTGTAGTCGTTCGCTCTTTATTTTATTGCCGGGCATAGACGAAGGTCGCTTCCTAAAACAGCTTCATAGCGCGATGCGCATCGTGGCGAGGCATGAGGCGCCAAAAGAGTGCCTATCCTACCATTAAGCGATGACCCGCCACAAAGGCGCTTTGCCGATTCCCAGGCCGTCGTTTAGCGGATTTTCCGAACCGGGGCCGGGCATGCCGAGTACGGCCAAAGGGGCTGTCTTTGATTAAGCCGGGACGGGGATGGTAACATCGCCTTTTTTAAAGCGAATTCGAAGGAAGCTGGGTTTATGGCAGGTCATAGCAAATGGCCGAATATCCAGCATCGGAAAGGCCGGCAGGACGCCAAACGGGGGAAGATTTTCACCCGTTTGATCAAGGAAATTACCGTGGCCGCCCGGCTCGGCGGCGGCGACCCCGACAGTAATCCGCGCCTGCGCTTGGCGCTGGAAAAAGGCCGTGAGAACAACATGCCTTCCGATAACGTCGATCGTGCCATCAAGCGCGGCACCGGCGAACTGGAGGGCGTGACCTACGAGGAAATCCGCTACGAAGGCTACGGGCCGGGCGGGGTGGCGGTGATGGTGGATTGCCTGACCGATAACCGGGTGCGCACCGTAGCGGAAGTGCGCCACGCTTTTGCCAAGTTCGGCGGCAACATGGGCACCGACGGGTCGGTGGCCTTCCTCTTCAAGCATTGCGGCCAGTTGATGTTCGCCCCCGGCACCGACGAGGACAAGCTGATGGAAGCGGCTCTGGAAGCGGGCGCCGAGGACGTGGTGACGAACGAGGACGGCAGCATCGAAGTGATCACCTCCCCCTACGAATTCGGCGCGGTCAAGGATCACCTGGAAAAAGCGGGTTTCAAGCCCGAATTCGGCGAGGTGACGATGAAGCCGAGCAACGAAAACGAACTCTCCGGCGACGATGCCGCCAAGATGCAAAAACTGCTCGACGCGATGGAGAACCTGGACGACGTTCAGGAAGTGTATACCTCCGCCGTGTTCGACGACGAATAAGGGGTTCGCATCCTAATCCTCGGCATCGACCCCGGCCTGCGCGTGACCGGCTTCGGGGTCATCGACAAAACCGGCCAGAAGCTGGCCTATGTCGCCAGCGGCTGCATCCGCACCCCCGACGCCTCGCTGCCGGAACGCTTGAAGGTGATTTTGGCGGGCGTGGGCGAAGTCATCGCGACCTATAGCCCGGAGCAAGTGGCGGTGGAGGAGGTGTTCGTCAACGTCAACCCCAAGTCCACGCTGCTGCTCGGCCAGGCGCGGGGCGCGGCGATATGCGGCGCGGTGCAGCAGGGGCTGCCGGTGGCGGAATACACCGCTTTGCAGGTCAAGCAAGCGGTGGTGGGCAACGGCCATGCCGACAAGGAGCAGGTGCAGGAGATGGTGAAGCGCCTGCTCAAGCTGGACGGCAAGCTCCAGGCGGACGCGGCGGATGCGCTGGCCTGCGCCATCTGCCATGCCCATGCCGGCCAGGGAGTCGGCCTGCTGGCCTCGGCGGGCTACCGGATGCGGCGCGGGCGGCTGCTGGGTTAAGGAAATAATTGGATATGTCTACCGTTGAACCGACACTTGCCGCCCTGCCCAAGCCCTTGCCGCGCTATTTCCTGGCGACGCGCCCAGCGTTCCTTTCCGTCACCTTCGTCGCCTGCCTGATCGGCCTGGCGGCCGCCTTTGCCGATGGGTTGCCGCTGCGCGCCTCGACGGCTTTGGCGAGCGTGGTTTTCGCGCTGGTGGCCCACGCCGGGGTGAATGTGCTGAACGATTATTACGATGCGCTGAACGGCACCGATGCGCTGAATATCGAGCGCTTGTTTCCCTTTACCGGGGGTAGCCGCTTTATCCAGAACGGTGTGCTGAGCTTGCGCGAAACGGCCATTTTCGGCCTTGTGCTGTTTGCCTTGGTGATGGCCGCAGGCTTGTGGCTGATGCGGGTTTCCGGGCTAGGCCTGTTCTGGATCGGTGCGCTGGGCCTACTGGTCGGCTGGGCGTATTCCGCGCCGCCGCTGAAACTGAATAGCCGCGGCTTGGGGGAGTTCGGCGTGCTGCTGGGCTTCTTGCTGATTGTCGCCGGAACGGATTATGTGCAGCGCGGCGGGTTTTCCGAGTATCCGCTGGCGGCGGGCTTGCCTTTCGCGCTATTGGTGACCGGTTTGCTCTACATCAAC
The DNA here is from genome assembly GCA_019911985.1 of Sulfuricellaceae bacterium. GTDB lineage: Bacteria > Pseudomonadota > Gammaproteobacteria > Burkholderiales > UBA9220 > JAIOJO01. The sequence continues at coordinate 4,984 of JAIOJO010000118.1, forward strand.
CAATTTCCCGACCGCCGGGCGGACGAGGCGGCGGGCAAGCATACGGTAGTGGTTCGCTGGGGAGCGCAGCGGGCGGTTTACGGCTACTGGCTGCTGGCCGCGCTGGCTTACGGCTGGCTAGCGGCGGCGGTCGGCTTGGGGCTGTTGCCGCTGGTCGCGCTGATTGCTCTGGCGCCGGCGAAATTCTCCCTCTCCGCCGCCCAGGATTTGCGCCGTTATGCCGCCGAACCGAAGCGCTTGGCACCCGCCATCCAGGCGACGATACTCGCCGCCATCGCCCACGGTATTCTGCTGGCCGCCGCTTTGGCGCTACATCAAGGGAAAATATTATGATCGGACGATTGACCGGACTGTTGCTGGAAAAGCACCCGCCCCAGGTGCTGGTCGAAGTGAACGGCGTGGGCTACGAGGTGGAAGTGCCGATGAGCACCTTTTACAATCTGCCCCACTTGGGCGAGAAAGTCACGCTGCGCACCCACTTGGTGGTACGGGAGGATGCCCACCTGCTCTACGGATTCGCCAGCGAGGGCGAGCGCCAGACTTTCCGCCAGTTGGTCAAAATCACCGGCGTCGGGGCCAAGCTGGCGCTGGCCATGCTCAGCGGCTTGAGCGTGGAGGAGCTTTGCCAGGCCGTCGCGGCTCAAGACGCGGTACGCCTGACCCGGGTTCCCGGTATCGGCAAAAAGACCGCCGAACGACTGCTCTTGGAGCTGCGCGACAAGCTGGCCGCGCCGGAAAGCGCCGCGCTGTTGGGCGGGGCGGCCAGACCGGTTTCCGCCGGCAGCGATACCCTGAACGCCTTGCTGGCCCTAGGGTACAATGACAAGGAAGCGCGCTGGGCGGTGGCCCAGTTGCCGGCCGGCCTGGCGGTGGAAGACAGTATCCGCCAAGCTTTGAAATTGCTCTCCAAAGCCAGATAGACTTTATATAAACGAACTGAACTGAATAATGATCGAATCCGACCGTCTGGTTGCCCCCGCCGCCGAATCGACCCAGGAAGAGGCCTTGGAGCGTGCTCTGCGCCCCAAGGTGCTGGACGAGTACGTCGGCCAGGAGAAAGTACGCGGCCAGTTGGAGATTTTTATCGAGGCGGCGAAAAAACGCGGCGAATCCTTGGATCACGTGCTGCTGTTCGGCCCGCCCGGCCTGGGCAAGACCACCTTGGCGCATATCGTCGCCCGCGAAATGGGCGTCAACCTGCGCCAGACCTCGGGGCCGGTGCTGGAGCGGCCCGGCGACTTGGCGGCGCTGCTGACCAATCTGGAACCCAACGACGTGTTGTTTATCGACGAAATCCATCGTCTTTCCGCCGTGGTCGAAGAGATTCTTTATCCCGCGCTGGAGGATTTTCAGCTCGACATCATGATCGGCGAGGGCCCGTCGGCGCGCTCGGTGAAGCTCGAACTGCCGCCCTTTACCCTGGTCGGCGCGACCACCCGCGCCGGCATGCTGACCAATCCGCTGCGCGACCGTTTCGGTATCGTGGCGCGGCTGGAGTTCTACAGCGAAAGCGAATTGCTGCAAATCGTGCAGCGCTCGGCTTCTTTGCTCAAGGTGCAGCTCGCCGACGACGGCGCGCTGGAGATGGCGCGGCGCTCCCGCGGCACGCCGCGCATCGCCAACCGGCTGCTGCGGCGGGTGCGCGATTACGCCGAAGTGCGGGCGGACGGCATTGTGACCAAGGCCGTGGCCGACGCGGCGCTCACCATGCTGGATGTCGATCGGATCGGACTCGACGTGATGGACCGCAAATTGCTGCTCGCCGTGCTGGAAAAGTTCGGCGGCGGGCCGGTGGGCGTGGATAACCTGGCGGCGGCCATAGGCGAATCCCGCGACACCATCGAGGACGTGCTGGAACCCTATCTGATCCAGCAGGGCTACCTGATGCGCACCCCGCGCGGGCGCATGGCGACACAGTCGGCGTTCCTGCATTTCGGGCTGGCCGTCACGGCGTCGGTGCAGAACAGCTCGCTATGGGAAAAGCTCCAGTGAGGCTGTAAGAATCCTGTAAGCTTAAACCGCTAGCATAGCCGCCATCTGGCGATATGGCCGTAAATTCGGAAGCATCGCACATGCTTAAGGGGACACGGTTTCTATCGCCACTTTATCGGTTGCAAGGTATTGGTAGAATAGGCGGGCAATGCGCCCGTTCAACATGAAATGAAAATCGATCGAGTCCTATGGAATTAAGCAAAGATTTAAGTTTTTTTACCCTGATCGGCAACGCCAGCGTGGTGGTGCAGATGGTGTTGCTGCTACTGCTGTTGGCATCGCTGATTTCTTGGTGGCATATTTTTCGCAAGTATTTTGCGGTCAGTATCGCCATGGAAAAGACCGACAAATTCGAAGACGATTTCTGGAGCGGAACCGACCTGGGAGGTTTGTTCCAGCGTATGAGTTCCGAGCGGCATCAGGCGACGGGCATCGAAAAGATTTTCGAGTCCGGCTTTCGCGAGTTCAGCAAGTTGCGCCGCCAGGGCGGCATGGAAGTCAGCGTGGTGATGGACGGCACGCGCCGCGCCATGCGCGCCGCTTTTAACCGCGAACTCGATGCGCTGGAATCGCATCTGGCGTTTCTTGCCACGGTCGGTTCGGTCAGCCCCTACGTCGGCTTGTTCGGTACGGTTTGGGGCATCATGAATGCGTTTCGCGGCTTGGCGAGCGTCGGCCAGGCCACGCTTGCCCATGTGGCGCCCGGCATCGCCGAGGCCTTGATCGCCACCGCCATCGGCTTGTTCGCGGCCATTCCGGCCGTGGTGGCGTACAACCGGTTTTCCCACGACGTCGATCGTTTGGCGACGCGCTACGAAAGCTTCATGGAGGAGTTTTCCAATATTCTGCAGCGCCAAGCGGGAGCTTAAACGGTGCGGCGCCAGCGTAAATTCATGAACCAGATCAATGTCGTGCCGTATATCGATGTGATGCTGGTGCTGTTGATTATCTTCATGGTGACCGCGCAGGTGGCACCCGGCCAGATCGATCTGCCCCAAGTGGGGCAGTCGCTCAAGCCGCCGGTATCGCCGCTGGAAGTGACCATCAAGGAGAACAAAACCTTGCTTCTCCGCGATACCAGCCGCGGAGCGAGTCAGCAGCGCGTCAGCCGCGAGGAGCTGATCGATGCGATTCGCGGCAAGCAAGCGAACAACCCGGATCAGCCGGTAGTGATCGCCGCAGACAAAAATGTTCGTTACGAGGAAGTGTTGAACGTGATGGATATTTTGCAGCAGAACCAAATCAAGAAAATTGGGCTGCTGGCCAAATCCAAGGCGAGTTGATGTCGATCGAACGGGAAGAACCGGGAAAGGTCCGGGCCGGTATATTGGCCTTGGCCGTGCATGCGGCTTTGATTGGGATATTGATTTT
>JAIOJO010000119.1 GCA_019911985.1 Sulfuricellaceae bacterium
CGCAGGTAATCGGCCGCGATATCCAGAGCGTAGCCTTTGGCATAGCCGCCCAAGTCGAGCTTGACCGCCGGGTTTTTGCTATAGAACTCAATTCCGTCGATGACGATATCGCGCATTTTCGGCTTAGCTGCAACGAGCCGGGCGATTTCCGCCGGATCGGGCCGCACCGGTTTGAATTCGTCGTTTTGAAAACCCCACAACTGAATCAGCTTGCCGATGGCCGGGTTAAACAAGCCGCCGGATTGTTCCGACAATTGCGTCGCATCGTGGATCAACGGAATCATGCCGGGAGCAATCGCGGCGCGTGCCGGGCTGTTGGCGAAAACCGTGTTCATGCGCGCCAAGGTGCCGGGTTTCCAAGCATGAAGGCTGTGGTGCAACCGGTCGAAATCGCTGAAAACCTGTGCCGCCAACTGGCGCGCGCGCTCGTCCTTCTCGCCGTAAATCGATACTTCCACCTGGGTGCCGAAGACAAAACCTTTTTGCTCGTAGAGGGGCTCCTTGCCGCAGCCGGATAGGGAAAAAACGCCCATGCCGAGAAAAACCGCGAACCACATCGGTACAGCCGCGAGGCGAGAGAAGAGACGGCGCACGGCGATGCGCGCGAGTCCGGGCAAAGGTGCCGCCGCGCAAGCCTGCGCGACGTTCTGCGGCGTTTCCGGGCTTAATTCGATTATCGGCATACCTGCTCCAAGGCATCGATGAATAGGCCGGCCACATTGCAGCCGGTCTGGGCGGTGATTTCCTGGAAACCGGTGGGGCTGGTGACGTTGATCTCGGTGAGATAATCGCCGATCACGTCCAAGCCCACCAGGAACAAGCCCAAGTCGCGCAGCACCGGCCCGAGGGTCGCGGCGATTTCTTGGTCGCGGCTGGTCAGTGGCTGGGCCACCCCCTTGCCGCCCGCCGCCAGGTTACCCCGCGTCTCGCCTTCCTTGGGTATCCGCGCCAAGGCATAGGGCACCGGCTCGCCGTCGATCAGCAAAATACGCTTGTCGCCCAGGGCGATTTCGGGAATAAAACGTTGCGCCATGATGGTCTTGCTGCCCAAGGCGGTCAGGGTTTCAATTATCACGTTCAGGTTCGGATCGCCCGCCCGCACCCTGAATATGCCGCTGCCGCCCATGGCGTCAAGGGGCTTGAGGATCATATCGCCATGCTCGGCGAGGAAAGCCAGAATCAGGTCGGCGCGGCGTGTTGCCAGAGTTGGGGCGGTGAATTGAGGAAACTTGGCGATGGCCAGTTTCTCGTTGAAATCGCGGATTGCGCGGGGATGGTTGAATACTCTCGCACCTTGATCCTGTGCCAATTCCAGCAACTGAGTGCTGTACAAATATTCGTTATCGAAGGGCGGGTCCTTGCGCATCACCACCGCATCGAAATCGCTTAGCGGCCGTGGCGCCGGGATCGAAGCCCGGTACCAGTCGCATGGATCGCCGCTCAGTTCGATGGAGCGACCATAACTCATCACCTCGCCCCCCTGCAACACGACCTCATCCTGCATCAGGGCATGCAAAACATGCCCGCGCGCCTGTGCTTCGCGCATCATGGCAACACTGGAATCCTTGTACGTTTTTAAACTATCAAGGGGGTCGAGGATAAAGGCAAGCTGCATGGCGCGTCGGGTCGACAGGAGTGAAAAGGACAGTATAAAGCATGGTGAAGCCGTCGTCCCGGCGACCGGCAGACGTGCGATAAACCAGCGGGACAAGACAGGCCGAAGAGACCGGGAAAGAATGGCCCCAAACTCTTTCCCGGAGACCGCTTATTGGAGGGGCTTCAACTTCAATTCGTCAGCGTCGGCGCTGACAAAACCGTACTTGGCATAAGCCTCCTGGGCATCCTGGGTTCTCAGAAAATCCAAATACTTACTCGCCATGGCCTTGCGCGGACTGTTGCTCAAGCCGCCGATCACATAGGCGACCTCGTTGCGCAAACTATCGGCGGGAGGCAGCGCAATCCCTTCTACCTCAGCCCCGCCGCGCACGGCTGCCAGCACCTCGGTTTTCCACACCATGCCCGCATCGCTACGGCCATCTTTGATGCGTTCGGGCGTTTCGCGGTGGTGCACGGCGGTAAACCAGTTATTCGGCGTCGTTTGGCAAGATGCGCAAATTTTGCCAGCCGAAATCTTGTCCCAGATACCATGGTTTTCAAACACCTTGCGGACATAGAATTGCATGATCCCTTCGCTCACCGGATTAGGATTGGAAGTGCGGACGTCCGCCCTAACCAAGTCGCCGACCCCCTTTATTTTTTTCGGGTTGCCCTTGGCCACCATGATTTGCAGTTCGTTGTGCATGTAAGTTTCGTAGCTATCCATCAAACCGGCCTTCTTGAGATCCTCCAGATGGCCGATATTAACGGAACCGTAAATATCGGGGCGGCCTGGATAGTCTTTGCCTCCATAAGTCCATCCGTTGGATTTGATGGCTTTCAGGATCAGCCCTGGCGGCAGGGTAATCAAGCCTACCGTCACGCCGGGGTTTTTCTTCTGGAATGCGTGGATAACGTCGTCCATGGCAAAAAACTGATTGCCGGCCAGCCACAGAATGACCTGGGCATCGCTTTGCATCCTGCCCAGCGCTTCCGGACCCTGAATCGACGTTCCATCGGCTGAGTACAGCTTCAGGTCGTGGTCCTTGTCCTTGGGAATGGCGGTCAATCCGGCCGCTTGGGCGGATTTTTGCGCGGCATCCTCGGCCATGGCCGGAGTGGCGGAGGCAACGCAAGCTGCCAGCGCCGCGACACTGAGTGCGAGGGAAAGTCCCTTTTTCAAACGCTTGTTCTTCATAGTGTGTCCTCGTTATAGTTGGATTTAAGTTTTAATGCACCGCAAGCTCCAGGCCCCCCGTCCCGCCTCACGTTCAGAAAGAAAAAAGTAGAATATAATCGATTGATTATATAAAACTATCGGGGAAACCTGAAGCCGCCAGACTAGCGTGAATTCCGAAAAAACGCAAAGCCCCGGGACACGGTTATTCTGGCTTAAAACCCTGATCAGGCTATGGGAAATCGCCCTACGCTAGATGAAGAAAGCGCATTACGGCTCGCCGCTTTCCAATTCTTTCGCTGCCGCCAATAAGGCCAAGCGGCCCAATACGCCATAGGCGTAAAAACGGTTGGGCGGAGCTTCGACGTTGATCGAGGGATCGGGCAAGGAACAGCAGGTCTCGAAGGCCAGGGGAACGAAACTCATCCCCGGCGAATTGAGGTTTTCGTCGTGGCCTCGGCCGGTATGGACGCGGTAGAAACCGCCCACCACGAAATGGTCGATCATGTAGACCACCGGCTCGGCCACGGCGCCGTTAATACTTTCGAAGGTATGCACGCCTTCCTGCAGAATGACGTCGCTGACTTTCTGGCCTTCCTTGATAATGGCCATTTTATTGCGCTGCTTGCGGTTGAGATTGCGAATCTCCGCCGCGTCTTTCACCGTCATGATGCCCATTCCGTAGGTTCCGGCATCCGCCTTTATCACGACGTAGGGCTTGTGGCTAATACCGTATTCCTGATACTTGACGCGTATTTTTTGCAGCAGGCAATCCACATGATCGGCCAGGCACTCTTCCCCCAATCGATCTTGGAAGCTGATGCCTTGGCAGGTGGCAAAATAGGGATTAATCAGCCAGGGGTCGAAGTCCAGCTTTTCGGCAAACTCCTCAGCCACCGCATCGTAAGCTCGAAAATGATTGGATTTGCGGCGGTTTGACCAGCCGGCGTGCAGCGGCGGAATAACATATTGCTTCAAGCCTTTCAGAATATCCGGGATACCCGCCGACAAGTCGTTGTTCAGCAGAATGGCACAGGGATCGTAATCCTCCAGTTGCAAGCGCTCGCCGACGCGGCTCGATCTTCCCGACGGCGGCAGCCTGCTGCTGGAGCCGCTAAAACGCGTCGGCTCGGCGATCTCGGGAATCATCGTGCCGATACGTACTTCCAGCCCGGCTTGACGCAGCAAGTATTGCAGCGTCGCCACGTTCTGCAAGTAAAACGTGTTGCGCGTGTGGTTCTCCGGAATCAGCAAGAAGCGGCTGGCGGCGGGGCAAATTTTTTCCACCGCGGACATCGCCGCCTGCACGCTCAATGGCGCGAGATCGGGATTGAGGTTGTTGAACCCGCCGGGGAAAAGATTGGTATCCACGGGAGCCAGCTTAAATCCGCTATTGCGCAAATCCACCGACGCATAAAAAGGGGCGTTGTTTTCCTGCCACTGAACGCGCAGCCACTGCTCAATGGTCGGCATGGCGCCGAGAATATGCCGCTCCAGCTCCAGCAGCGGCCCGGACAAGGCGGTTGTAAGATGAGGAACCATAGCAATGTGGGTGTTCATGTGACGAGATAATCGGATTGTAGCGGAAGCCGTCCTGTCCGTCAGAATTACGGATTTAGTCCCTTATGACCCCACTCTTTACAAAACATGAGCAGATTTGTAGCCTGGATGCAGGCCAAAGGCCGGAATCCGGGGCACGGGGCACCTGCGGGACGCTTCCCCGGATTCCGCTACGCTCCATCCAGGCTACCTATTTGGTTCCGGCTCGTCCGGCTTAGGGGCTCCTGATTAAGCGGGCGCATGGCCGGACAAATAAAAAAAGGGCGGCCAGGAGGCCGCCCAAGATCGCTTTGTTTAAATCGAAATATTACTACTCGACACGCTCGCCATGCAGGGCGAGATCCAAGCCTTCGCGTTCTTGCTCTTCGCTAACGCGCAAGCCGACCACCAAGTCGATCACCTTGAGGATGATGAAAGTGGCGATTCCCGAGTAGACAACGGTAACGCCGACGCCCAAGAACTGCGTCATGACCTGGCCCGCGTTGCCTTCCAGCAGGCCGGCGGTGCCGCCGATATCCTTGACCGCGAACACGCCGGTCAGCACGGCACCGACGATACCGCCCACGCCGTGGACACCGAAGGCATCCAAGGAGTCGTCATAGCCCAGCATGTGTTTCAGGGAAGTCGCGCCCCAGTAGCACACCACGCCCGCCGCCAAGCCGATGATCAGGCCGCCCATCGGGCCGACGAAACCGGACGCCGGGGTAATGGCCACCAAACCGGCAACCGCACCGGAGGCGAGGCCCAAGGCAGAAGGCTTGCCCTTGGCCATCCATTCCGCCAGCATCCAGGCCAAGGCAGCGGCAGCCGTCGCAATTTGCGTTGCCGCCATCGCCATACCGGCACGCCCGTCGGCTGCAACAGCCGATCCGGCGTTGAAGCCGAACCAACCGACCCACAACATGCCCGCGCCGATCAAGGTATAAACCAGGTTATGCGGCGCCATCGCCTCTTTACCGTAGCCGATACGCTTGCCCAGCACGATAGCCGCAACCAAGCCGGCCACGCCCGCGTTGATGTGCACCACGGTGCCGCCCGCATAGTCCAATACGCCCTTGCCCGCCAGCCAGCCGCCCGGACCCCAGACCCAGTGGGCGATGGGCGAGTACACCAGCAACGACCAGGCGGCCATAAACCAAAGCATCGCCGAAAACTTCATGCGGTCGGCAAACGCACCGGTAATCAGAGCCGGGGTAATGATGGCGAAGGTCATCTGGAAGGTCATGAACACCGATTCAGGGATATTCGCGCCATCCGTCCCGGACATGGCGTCTAAGCCCATGCCATTCAGAAACAATCGACCCAGCCCGCCGAGGTAGGGATTGCCCGTGCCGAAGGCAAAGGAATACCCCGCGACCATCCATACCACGGTAACCACGCAGGTGATGGCGAAACTTTGCATCATGGTGGCCAGCACGTTTTTCTTACGCACCATGCCACCGTAGAACAAAGCCAATCCAGGAATGGTCATAAATAGAACCAAGGTCGTCGACGTTAACATCC
>JAIOJO010000120.1 GCA_019911985.1 Sulfuricellaceae bacterium
ATCGGGGTTCTGACCAATTTTTGTTTTCCGGATCGAAGAGGTTAGCCGTCGTAGTGAAAACGGCAAGCGACAATCACCAGCTCGGAATCGGTTGCACGATAAACCAAACGGTTCGCCTCATCGATGCGTCTTGACCAGTAGCCGGATAATTCACCGCGAAGCGGCTCCGGTTTGCCTATGCCGGCGAACGGGTTACGCGCAGTGGACGTAATCAGAAGATTTATTCGCTTGAGCGTCTTCTTGTCTTGATCTTGCCAGTACAGGTAAGCGTCCCACGCATCGGGCACGAAACGAATGGCGCGCACGGTTAATCGGAGGGGAGTAGTTTGCGGTCTTGCGCTTGCCCGGCCTTATCCTGTGCAATTGCCCGAGCCAACGCCGCAGCGTTCGCCGGATTGCTGGTCAGGTGTAATGTTTCCATGATGCTGTTGTAGCTGTCCAGCGACATCACCACCGCATCGCCCTCCGCATCGCGGCGGCTGATAATAATCACGTCCGCGTCCTGGACAACGCCATCCAATACGGACTTAAGCGCATTGCGCGCATGGGAATAGGTGACGACTTTCATGGCGATCTCACTTGTTCATTAAGTTGCACAATTGTAGTTAGGGTGAGCGTTCAATGCAAGTCAAACGAACAAAAGTGGGAGTGCTTTTGTTTCGGAAAATCAATCGATGGACTTATTGATTTGGAATATCAATTCACTAGTGTCCGGTTAAAAATATAACAGAATCATTTGGTTGCCTTGTTGCGGCGCAATGGTTCTGGTGGTGTCGGACTGCAAGGCGCATGAAATAAGGGTTTTCTCGAAAACCGAGACCGACAAAATCTGTAGCAAAGTGTAGAGCGAGGCATTGAGATGAAGCTCCTTTTTAACGATGGCAATCAGCACGTAGGTGGACACAGCGCACCAGATTTGCGTCTTCACCGCGTTCTCGCTGGTACCCAAAAAGCGCTTGATGCGCAGATGCTGCTTGATCCATTTGAAGAACAACTCCACCTGTGCGCTTGATCGGCAGCATCAACCCTCGGCAGTAGTCCATCAGCCCCGTTCGCCGATCAGCATGTCCCAACACCCCAGCCAATCGCTCAAGATAGCTCTCCAGTTCGTTGTCGATTGCCATGACATCCCCCTCGTGAATGAAGATGATCTGGTTATCGGCAGAATTCAGCCTTTATTGACACAGTCAGACTAAGTCTCATTCACTTGCTCTTACCACGATTGTCTCGTCCTCATTCTTTTTTCACACCCAACTTGTCCATGCAATAAGCCGCCGCCCGGTCGAGGATGAGAAACAGGGTGGGGACGCAGTTCGCCATTTCCACGATGAGCGGCGTAAGCACGCGCTCGTTTTCCTCGTATTCGTGGTTGATCTGGTTGCGCACATCGCGGGCTTTTTTCCAGTCGTCCGCGCTTGCCAGGATTTCCGCTTTTTCGGCAAAGGCCAGTACATCGGAAAAGCCGGTGATCTCGACTTCTTCTTCCTGCGCTATGGCGCGCAGCAGCTTGCCCAGATGCTCCTGGAATTCGGAGAACCTCATGCGGAATGCGGCAAGAATTTCGGACTCTTCCAGCTTCAACGTGCCGACCGGCTTGCCGACGATGCCATGGGTGAGCAGGTTGCCGTGCGAGTGCGCCAGATATTCGCGCATCCGGCGCAGATGCCGTAACTTTCCCGCTATCAATTCGAGATGCGGGTTCATGCCAGCCTTACTCCGTGGGCTTTGGCGATACGAAAAATCGGTTTGTCGCCGGTCTGGTTATTCACCGCCAAATCCGCCTTCATTCCCAGGCTGTCGGTCAATTCGCCGCGCGCCCGCGCCATCGGCAGGGCAATATCCGGGAGTGTGGTTTCGATATAAAAATCGAAATCTCCTCCCTTGCCGGCGTCATCCACGCGCGAACCGAACAACCATACCGCAGCATCCGCAAAGTATTTGCGGATCACCTTGACGGATAGCTCGGCCTGTTCGGAACTCATGCGCATGTTTTGACACTCGATAGTGTGGTGGGTAGCGTACCCCAGCGCCCGGAACATCGCAACGACTTCCGAAATCGCCCATCTCAGCGTGAAAAAAGCACCAGCGGCACCGTGGCGCTGCGCGGACGGTCTTGATGGTCGCGCCAGGGTAGCGCCTGAGTGTGGTCGTCGTCGATCATGGCCTTGCTGTCCGCCTGCGCCAGCTTGAAATAGGCCACGATCTCGGCCAAGCCGTGGCGGATGGGATAGGCCGCGACCACTTCCGCCAGCGATGCCTGGTTTTTTTGCTCCAGCAGGTCGCGGATTTGGCGGCGCAGCACGGCTTCGTCCACATAATGCTGGTTGAATAGCGCGTCGGCGGCGAAGTCGGCGTCCCCCAGCGCGGGTGTTGAATCGATTATACGGATTTTGCGCGACAGGGCGTAAAGGCCGCGCAGCATGGGCAGGGATATTTCGGCGCGCGGTTCGGGCAAGGTCACGAAAGCCGCGTCGCGGGGCGGTGCGTGCTTGACCGCCAGCGCCTGTTTCTCGATGAGGTGGATTAGTTCGGCGATGCGCTTATTTTCCAGCCAGACCTGGCTGTCGAGAAAGCGGCGCAATTGTTCCGCGAGTTGTCCGGCGGTGCGTTGCACCTTTTCGCCTGCCTCGGACAGGTGGAAACGATAGCTTTCCAGCCAGCGATTCGCTTCCGTTTCGGCCACGTCAGGAAGCGCGAGAGCCTGTGCGATCAGTTGCTGCAATTCATCGCGCCGTTCCAGCGACATCAGGAAGTCCCAGAATGCCTGGAAGCTCTTGCCCTGGTCTGAGTGACCGATGGCGTCCTGTTCTCCGAAAATTTCCGTCAGCAGTTCGGCCTTGGATTTTTCTGCCAGCGCGATGCGTTCGCGGGTCTTGGCGTCGAGTTCGCGGAAATTGGCTTCCACCTGGCGAAAGTCCGACAACAGCCGCCGGGCGGTATCCTCGATATGGAAAAACCGCTCCTTGACCTGGGTGGAGGAGGGCAGTGGCAACGCCGCGCCATCTGCGGACAGGCGGGCGATTTCCTGTTCCAATTCGGCCTTGCGCCGGGTGAGTTCTGCGATGCGCGAGGCGGCATTGCTCTCGGTATCATGCACCAGTTCGCGCAACAATTCGAAAATGGTCAGCAGGCGCGATTCGGTGCCGACGAACTGCTTTTCCTGCAAGCTCGCCAGCCATTCCAGCGCTTTTTCCGCCGCCGCCGAAAGATCGAACTCCGGCTCGTCTTCCTGTGGCGGGTAGTATTTGCGCAGAAAGGCATTTTCCGGGTGCGCCCAGGCATCGAGATATTCCTTGGCCGGACGTGGGTAAAGGTCTTCCCCGTAGGACAGCCTCAAGTCGTACAGGTAGTCTTCCAGCGCCGGGATCAGTTCCGATTGACGAATGGCTCGCTTGTTGGGGTGGATGAAGGCGTGGTGCAGGAAACCGGCGATCAGCGGGGCGTTTTCCAGCGTGAGCAGCCGCCAAGCCGGGTGAGTGTCGCGCAGGCGGCGCAGATAGTCGTAGTTCATGCGTCGGCCATGCGCATCAGGCGGAAGCCAGTTTGTCTGGGAGTTTGATGGATAGCGGGATCAGGGTGCATTTGTCCGTACAAGATGAAGCAGGGCATTTTCCAGATGTCGGAAGTCCGATGATGTTTCACGCAATTTATCGAAATTGAGGTGGGCGGTAATTTTTGCTTGGTGAACTGTGGGTTTGTAGCTGGAACCCTTTGGCAGCGCCTTGCTCAACCAGCCCTTGGCATCGCGCATCGTTTCGGGTGTGCCGGGAAACTCGGTGACTGGAGGAAGAGCGAGAACATTTGTGGCGGCTTGTGCCTCCACCAAAAAAAGACTCTCGAATTCCTTCAATCAGAAATGCGATTTTAAAAGGCCAGTTGTTTCGGATGGCTAGCGCACGTTGGTAGAGCTTTTCAGCTTCAAGCAAGGGGCAGTCGCAATATTCGCAGTCGAAATCGAGCACCAATAATATGGCCGCATTTTCTTTTAGCGCCATACGGAAATAATCCTCGAATCTTGCCGCCACTTTTGGCAGTTCGCCGCGCTTGTGCGGTGACAAGATTTGAGTTTCATGCAGGCCGTGAAAGGAGAGTAGGTTGCGAAGCAGCAAAGGAACTGCTTTCAGGTCGCCGTCCCCCTCGACGATGGGCAATATCCGGTTCATGTAATCTCCGGTTGCAAGCCCTCGGACATCATTAATTCCTCAAGGGAAATCAGACGTTCCTTGATCGATTCCATTTGCGCACGCCGGATGGGGGAAACCAGCGTTTTGCCTTTCTCCATGGATACCACGCGAATTTCTTCCGGCTGGAAAAAATCCACGAAGTGCGGGCTATGGCTGGTCACGAATATCTGGGTCTGCTCGGATACTTCCCGGAAAGCTTCGGCGAGCGTGGCGAGAATTGCGGGGTGTACCGTTTGCTCGGGTTCCTCCAAGGCAAGGAAGGGAGGCGGCGGGGTTTGATACAAGGCGAGCAGGATGCCGAAAATCCGCAACGTGCCGTCGGATAGCTGAACAGGGTCGAAATCGTGGGCATTGGCGTCGTCGTTATCCTGAATCCTGAACTGGGGGACGAGGTAGCCGCCCACGCTTTTTACCGCGACATCCCGCAGCGCGGGCATGACCACTTGCATTGTTTCCTTGATGCGATCCAGGGATAAGCGGCCTGCGGTGGTTTTTTTCAGCGCCTTGAGCACGGAAGCCCAATTTTGGCCGGATTCCTTCAAAGCACGATCGGTATCGGGACGGGATGGCTCGCGTAGCGTGTTGGGGAAAATAGTTGAAAAACGAAAACGGGAAAAGAAAGAACTGAGAAGATGTACCTGATACATCCGTGATCCGAGTACCGCCACATCTTGAGGGTATTGGTTTTCCAGCGAATTGCCGTCAAGCTGGACTTCTCCCGATACATTTCTCGTGAATGAGCTTCGGGATATTCCATCGCTTACCCACTCTTCTTTTTCCGCATTAAAATTCGGATGCTCATCCCACCATGCCGCGGCCTCATGTTCAATCCGGTAATTACCCCCTTTCAAGCTTGAAATGGTAATTTCGTAGCTGCCGTCATGTCGTTCTTCATTAGCAAACAGTTGAATGAAATTTGCTTTGATGGAAATCTGGAATGGCCTCGTTGGAGAATACTGCCGGATGATGCCGATACCCCCACGGGTGCTCATCGCGTGATCCAGGCCATCCACGGCAATGTCGCGAATGAATTTGAGCGCATCCACGATGTTGCTTTTGCCGACGGCATTGGTTCCAACCAGCAAAGTCAGAGGCTTAAGGTCGGCGATTTCGACTTCCGCCAGACTCTTGTAATGCTGGATGCTAACCGATTTCAGGAACATAGCGACCTCCCGGAGAATATTAGGGATGTTACACTCCCTGTTTCAAACTCGCCTCGATGAATTCGTCCAAATCCCCGTCCAGCACCGCCTGGGTGTTGCCGGTCTCGAAGTTGGTGCGCAAATCCTTGATGCGCGACTGGTCCAGCACGTAAGAGCGGATCTGGTGGCCCCAGCCGATGTCGGTTTTGCCGTCTTCCATCGCCTGTTTTTCCTCGTTACGCTTGCGCAGTTCCAGTTCGTACAAACGCGCTTTCAGCATGGACATGGCTTCGGCGCGGTTCTTGTGCTGCGAGCGGTCGTTCTGGCACTGCACCACGACGTTGGTGGGGATGTGGGTGATGCGCACCGCCGAGTCGGTCTTGTTGATGTGCTGGCCACCCGCGCCGGACGCGCGGTAGGTGTCGACGCGCAGATCGGCGGGGTTGATCTCCACTTCGATCGAATCGTCCACCTCGGGATACACGAAAACGCTGGAAAACGAGGTATGGCGGCGGTTGCCGGAGTCGAACGGCGACTCGCGCACCAAGCGGTGGACGCCGGTCTCGGTGCGCAGGTAGCCGAAGGCGTAGTCGCCGCTGACCTTGATGGTGGCGCTTTTCAGTCCGGCCACCTCGCCGTCTGACTCTTCCATGATTTCCACTTTGAAATCGTGGCGTTCGCAATAGCGCACATACATCCGCAGCAGCATCGACGCCCAATCCTGGGCCTCGGTTCCGCCGGAACCGGCCTGGATGTCGATGAAGCAGTTGTTGGGGTCGAGAGGGTGCGAGAACATGCGGCGGAACTCGATTTCCGCCACGGTCTTGTCCATGCGGTCGGCGTCGTCGCGCACGCTTTCCAGCGTCGCGTCGTCGCCTTCCTCACGGCCCATCTCGAAGATTTCGCGGGCGTCGCGCAGGCCCTGGTCGATGCTCTTCAGCACCAACACCACGGCCTCCAGCGCGCGGCGTTCCTTGCCCAGTTCCTGGGCGCGCTTGTTGTCTTCCCAGATAGCGGGGTCTTCCGCCAGTTGAAGGACTTCTTCTAGACGTTCCTGCTTGCCGTCGAAGTCAAAGATACCCCCGTAGTGCTAGTGCTCGTTCGGCGATGTCGTCCAGCTTATTGGAAATGGCGTTGAGTTGTTCGGCTTCCATGGTTCTTAATCCAGCAAAAACGCCGGATTATACACGAGTGGGGGTGCTCAAAACAGCCACAGGGCGAGCCCGGCGCCTGCGCCGATGGCAGCCATGCCGACGGCGCAGCGGCGGGCCAGCGCGGCCCCGCCGACGAAAATCACGATGCCCATTTTGAAGCCGAGATTGGCGAGAAAGGCCAGCGTGATGGCGGTAACCGTTTGATCCGCCGCCAGCTTGCCGGAGGTGAACAGGTGCAGGCTGGTGAGGGTGATGGCGTCCACGTCGGTGAGGCCGGACACCAGCGCGACGGCGTATAGCCCATTGTGGCCCGCCAGGTCGGACAGCCAGGCGGCGCAGAACAAGACCGCCGCGTAGAGCAGGCCGAAGCCGAGTGAAGTGCGGATTTCCGTGGGGTTGGTGATTTCCGGCATAGGCGCAGCGGCGCCTCCGCTCAGACGCCGCCACCACAGCAGGAGCACCGCTAAGCCGGAGATCAGGCTCGCGCCGAGAACGGGCGCCAGCTTGGGCAGGATGTCCGGCGCGATCACGCTGCCCTCCACGCCGAGACGCACCAGAACCACCATGTTGGCGAGCAGGATGACCACCACGGCGACCTTTTCCAGGTCGCGGCTGGATTGCCCGTGGCGCGAGTAAATCAGCGTGGTCGCCGTGCTCGACGCCATGCCGCCGAGAATGCCCAGCAGCGGCGCGCCGTAGCGCTGCCCGACGAGCTGCAGCGCGACGTAACCCGCCAGGCTGAGGCCGGAGATGAATACCACCATAAGCCATATCTGGTGCGGGTTGAGTGCGTTGTAAGGGCCATAGTCCCGGTCCGGCAGGATGGGCAGCACGATGAAGGTGAGCACGGCGAATTGCAGGATGGACACCAGGTCGCGCCGCGTCAGGCGCAAGGTGAGGCCGCGCAACTCGGGCTTGAAGTAGAGCAGGATGGTGATGGTAATCGCCAGCATCACCGCGAGCGTGCTGTAGCCGTACCAGACCAGCGCCCCCAGGGCGTAGCTCACCAGCAGCGCGATCACCGTGGTCGTGCCGGGATCGCTCGCGGCGGCGGGTTCTTGTTGGTAGGCGGCAATAATCATCAGGCCGACCGCCGCGAGTCCGGCGGCCAGCAGCAGGGGGGAGTTCAGCTTGTCGGCGATCAGCGCGATCATCGTGCCGAACAGCGTCACCAGCGTGAAGGTGCGCAGACCGGCTTTCGCCACCGGGCTGCGTTCGCGCTCCAGTCCGATCAGCAGCCCGATGGCCAGGCTGGTCAGAAAAGCCGGCAGAAATTCGATGCCGTTGGTTTTGAGCAGGCTGATGTCCATAATTATTTTTCCGCTTCCCAGTGGCGCACGATCAGTTGCAGCGTCGATGCGCCGTTGAATTCGTTGATGCTTAAAGCATACACGGCCCGGATGCGTTCCGGCAGTGGGCCGGCATGGTGGAACAGGATGGCGTCGATGCGGGTGCCTCCCTGATCGAGCTTGAGTTTGAGGTGATTCCCGCCTACTACCCGCTGTTCGGCGACGCCGAATACGCCGTGGAAGGCGGGCTCGGGGAAACCCTGTCCCCAGATGCCGCTGTCGAGTTGAGCGGCCAGTTCCCAATCCAGATCGGCGGGGGCGAGTTCACCGTCGGTTTCGATGACACGCTCCAAGTCGGCGCTGGAGAGCAGGGACTGGGCGACTTCCTCGAAGGCCGCGGCGAAGGCATCGAAATCCGCGGCGCGGAGGGTCAGCCCGGCGGCAAAGGCGTGGCCGCCGAATTTTTGCAGCAGCTCGGGGTGGCGTTTGGCCACCAAGTCCAGCGCGTCGCGCAAGTGCAGCCCGGCGATGGAGCGTCCAGAACCCTTGATTTCGCCGGGATTGCCGGGGGCGAAAACGAGGGCGGGGCGGTGAAATTTGTCTTTCAGGCGCGAGGCAAGGATACCGATCACCCCTTGGTGCCAGTCTGGATCGAATAGGCTCAAGGTATAACTGTCCTGCACTTCGATATGCTCTAGCGCGGCCAGTGCGCTTTCCTGCATATCCGCCTCGATCTCCCGCCGTTCGCGATTCAGGCTATCCAATTCGCGGGCGATTTCCAGCGCGCGTTGCGGGTCGTCCGTGGTCAGACATTCGATGCCCAGGCTCATGTCGGTGAGCCGCCCGGCGGCGTTCAGGCGCGGCCCTATCATGAAGCCCAGGTCGAAACTGGCGGCGCGTTTCAAATCGCGTCCCGCCACCTTGAAGAGCGCCTGGATACCGGCGCAGGCGCGGCCCGCCCGCATCCGCTTCAAGCCCTGGCTGACCAGGATGCGGTTGTTGTCGTCCAGCTTGACGACGTCGGCAACCGTGCCCAGCGCCACCAGGTCGAGCAACTGCGCCAGGTTGGGGCCGTCGTTGTCGCCAAAGCGCCCGCGCCGCCGCAGTTCGGCGCGCAGCGCCAGCATCACGTAAAAAATGACCCCCACCCCGGCCAGATTCTTGCTCGGAAAGCCGCATCCGGGCTGGTTGGGGTTGACGATGCAGGCCGCCAACGGCAACTCGTCGCCCGGCAGGTGGTGGTCGGTCACCAACACGTCCATGCCCAGTCTATGGGCTTCGGCCACCCCGGCCACGCTGGAGATGCCGTTGTCCACGGTCACCAGAATGTCGGGTTCCATCGCCTGCGCCAGTTGTACGATTTCCGGCGTCAGACCGTAACCGTACTCGAAGCGGTTGGGCACCAGATAGTCCACCGTCGCGCCGAAGAGCCGCAGCGCGCGCACTGCTACCGCGCAGGCCGTCGCCCCGTCGGAATCGTAATCGGCGACAATCAGCAGCCGCTTGCCCGCGTCGATAGCCTCGGCCAAGCGCAGCGCCATGTCTTCCGCGCCTTTCAGGGCGTGGAAGGATTGCAGGGCTTTCAACTCGTATTCCAGTTGAGTCGTGTCGGAAACCGTGCGGGCGGCGAAAATACGCGCCATCACAGGGTGGCAGCCCTGGCTGGCAAGGTGTTTCGCGGCAGGAACGGAATAGGGGCGGGGGGCTATGGTGGGCATGGGAAACTTATAGCATGGAGCGGCCGTTTTTGACCAGCCGGGGGATTCCCATAAGGGGGCAAACAACGGCGGCCAAGCCGATTCCGGCTCCGCTCTTTGGGGCGCTAACGCAGAAAATGGCGCAAAGCCTATAATCACCGGATTTGATCCTGTTCTCGGGGGGCTTGCTTCCTGCAAGCAAGGGAATTTATCGAAAATCAGAAGGAGATTTATGGAATTTTCATCCGTTATTGTTACCGGGGATTTGAGCGAGACCGAGGCGATCTGCCAGTCGCCGAACCCTTTGGAAAATTGGCGAGGGATCGAGTCCAAGGGGATGGGCCCGGTGAAGATTGCGACGCTGCAGTCGCTGCTTACCGGCCAGACTTTCGACGAGGCCTTTTGCGAATACGACCATGCGATTGCGGCTTCGGATGAGGGACCGTGGGTGATTCGGCTACCGGACTTGCTGGTGGAGCGGCTGGCTGAACTAGACGAATACGCGCTGGAGTGCGTGGCCGAGGAATTGGTGGCGACCGAGGAGTTCGAACGGGACGGCTGGCCGCTGGAGGCGGTGCACGTCTTTTTGGAGGCGCTGGCGGATTTGGCGAATGTCGGGCTGGCCAACGAAAATGCCCTGTTCCTTTGGGTCGGCCTGTAACGGCCGATACCCGTATTTGCGCCGATTCAGGACGCCAAAGCCGGGGTCTTGGCGCCTGGAAAGAAGGCTCGGCCGCGAATGCCGGCCCGATTTTTTCTTCTATAATTTTTAAGGAGCCTCTGATTAAGTCGCACGGGGATCGCGTTTCGTCAAAAGCCGGAGGCTGCAAGGCGCGCGACGCCGGTCGTAGCGAGCCTACGATGCCAAGGAGCGCAACGCCGCAGACGCCGGCTTTTGACACAACCCTTACGGGACGGGGTTTTGCGGGCGCCGGGCGGTGTCGCTCGATGCTTGTGTGGAATGACCACACCGCGCGTCTCGCTTCGTGCCCGGCATCCCGCAAAACCCCGTCGCGACCCCGTGCGACTTAATCAGAGGCTCCTTAAGTTGTCCGGGTCTGAAATGTCACATATAACCCTTTAAATATTAGGGCTTAATATTTTTGCAACTTGATTACCGTTTTATGAACGTTGAAATTTAAACGGTTTAAGGATTAGACTCATTACAAAGTGGGCGTGGCGCAGAGGCGGGGTTTCCGCCGATGGTATGAATATTGCTAATATCCGCTTGTCTGAACTCAATTGAGAAAATTTCTGCGATATCGACGATGGGAGCGTTTCGCTCCAGGCGAACGTTCCCGGCTGTAAGGTATGCATTGTGATATTGCCAAGAGGTAAACGATTATGAAGCCATTGGGTCGGCACGAAAGTCTTGAGTTGGTTGCGATCTACGAGGTCAGCAAAGTGCTCAGCTCGTCCCTGGATTTGCACAAATCGGTCAGGGCCATCCTAAATATACTTTCGACGCACTTGCACATGCGGCGCGGCATGATCAGTTTGGTGCAAGAAGAGGGCGACCTACACGTATTTGGTGCCTCCGAAATGTCCCCGGAGGAAATGAATCGCGGGCGTTTTCAGAGCGGCGAAGGCGTGACCGGACAAATCATGAAAACCGGCATGCCGATTGTCGTGCCGGATATCGCGAAGGAGCCGCTTTTCTTGAATCGCACGCAGTCGCGCGATCTCCTTAAAGACAAGATAGTCGCTTTCGTCGGGGTGCCCATCACGGTCGGCAGGCAGGTGATCGGGGTGCTGAGCATCGACCGGGAGCTGGAAGAACAGCGTTCGAGTTTTAAAAACGACGTTCGCTTCCTCTCGATGGTGGCCAATTTGATCGGGCAAACGGTGAAGCTCCATCAGAGCGTGGCGACCGAACGCGAACAATTGATGGTCGAAAAGCACCGTCTGCAGAAAGAGTTGCAGACGAAATACAAGCTCGATAACGTGATCGGCCAAAGCAAGCGGATGCAGGAGGTTTTCGCGGAAGTGCATCAAGCCGCTCCGGGGCGTTCCACCGTGCTGTTGCGCGGCGAGTCCGGCACCGGCAAGGAAGTGATTGCCCGCGCCATCCATTATTTGAGCCCGCGCAAGGATAAGCCCTTCATCAAGGTGAATTGCGCGGCGTTGTCCGAGTCCTTGCTCGAATCCGAATTGTTCGGGCACGAAAAAGGTTCGTTCACGGGGGCGACGCAGGAGCGCAAAGGGCGTTTCGAAATGGCCCACGGCGGAACCTTGTTCCTCAACGAAATCGGCGAGGTTTCGCCCGCCTTCCAGAGCAAGCTGTTGCGCGTGCTGCAAGAGCGCGAATTCGAGCGTGTCGGCGGCAATAAGCCTATCCACGTCGATGTGAGGCTGGTGACGGCGACCAACCGCAATTTGGAAGAAGCCGTCACCAAGGGGACGTTCCGCGCGGATTTGTATTACCGCATCAACGTCGTCAGCATTTTTCTTCCGCTCTTGCGCGAGCGCCGCGAGGAC
>JAIOJO010000011.1 GCA_019911985.1 Sulfuricellaceae bacterium
ATTGATCTGCGATGACGGTTTGCAGCACTACCGCCTAGGGCGTGATGTGGAAATTGCCGTGGTGGACAGCCAGCGGCGCTACGGCAATGGTCTGCTGTTGCCGGCCGGTCCCTTGAGGGAGAGAGTGGGGCGCCTGAAGAAGATGGATGCGGTTTTGTTTAACGGCGGCGGTTGGCTGCAATCGATCAATCACTTCGCCATGCAGTTGCGTGGCGATAGATTTCGTAATCTGCAAAACCCCGCGCGCTATGCCGAGGCAGCGGATTTTGCCGGGAAAAGGCTGTATGCCTTGGCCGGTATCGGCAATCCCGGGCGATTTTTCGGCCATTTGCGCGATCTGGGATTGTCGTGCCGCGAACACGCCTATCCAGACCATTTTGCCTATCGGCCGCAAGATTTGAACATAGGCGGCGTCGACGCCATCCTAATGACGGAAAAGGACGGCGTGAAGTGCGCTCATTTCGCCACGCCCTATTGCTGGGAATTGGTGGTTGAAACGGAAATAGACCCTGTTGTGGGTTACCGAGTCTTGGATAAAATAAGGAAATTTCATGGACGCAAAACTACTTGAAATACTGGTGTGCCCGTTGTGCAAAGGCCCGTTGCTGTATAAAAAGGAGGCGCGGGAGCTTATTTGCAAGCCCTGCCGCCTGGCATATCCGGTGCGCGACGATATACCGGTGATGCTCGAGGACGAGGCACGTAAATTGCCGCCGGAAGAAGAGGTCTAGCTACTTGCACCGGCTACTCAATAGGCTGTCGGCAAGGTGCCGGCGATGAAGTTCAAAGTCGTTATTCCTGCCCGCTTTGCCTCGACCCGACTGCCCGGCAAACCGCTGTTGGACATTGCCGGCAAGCCGATGGTGGTGAGGGTGGCGGAGCGAGCCGCCGCGAGCGGGGCCGACGAGGTCTGGGTGGCAACCGATCATGCCGAGGTTGCTTCAGCGGCGGAGCGCTACGGTTGCAAGGTTCTGCTGACATCGCATCGCCATGAGTCGGGGACGGATCGAATTGCCGAGGTGGTGGCGATGCAAGGATGGACTGACGATACTCTGGTCGTCAACGTGCAGGGAGACGAACCTTTGATCGACCCGCGTCTGATCGCCGAGGTGGCGGAGCAGTTGGGTGAGCATGACGATGCCGCTATTGCCACTGCTTGCCATCCCATGGCCGGGCGCGAGGATTTGTTTAATCCCAATATCGTTAAAGCCGTGCTC
>JAIOJO010000012.1 GCA_019911985.1 Sulfuricellaceae bacterium
GTTCTGGCGCTGAAAGGCGCCAATGCCGATCAGGAAGCCGGTATCAAGATTGTGCTGCGCGCGATTGAAGAGCCGCTGCGCCAGATCGTCACCAACTGCGGCGAAGAGCCGTCGGTGGTGGTGAACAAGGTCGAAGAAGGCAAAGGTAACTACGGTTACAACGCCGGCACCGGCGAGTACGGCGATATGGTGGAAATGGGCGTGCTCGATCCGACCAAGGTAACCCGTTACGCGCTGCAAAACGCCGCTTCCGTAGCCGGCCTGATGCTGACTACCGACTGCATGGTGGCCGAATCGCCGAAGGACGAAGGCAGTGCCGGCGGCGGCATGGGCGACATGGGCGGTATGGGTGGCATGGGCGGTATGATGTAAGCCTTGCCTCTCGGCAATAAAAAACCCCGCTTCGGCGGGGTTTTTTATTGCCCGGCCTAGGCGCAATAGCCTTTGAGGGTGGATTCTCGTGTGTTTTGTTCGAGGCCATCGAGGCGAGCCGGATAGCCTGGATCGATCATTGCTTATTTTTCCAGGGTTTTCAATGAGGAGACGGCGATGAAGATCGATACTTCCGAAGTAGCGTTGGCCGGCGAGCATTCCGTTCAGGTGGAGCAGGCGCTGGTAGAGCAAAAGCAAATCGAGGTGGATGGACGATGGATAGGCTTTGGCGATTTGTTCGCGGAGCAAAAGCAGGCGCTTGCTCCACGCCCAGCTGATACGGGCGCTGCCGCGCGGCCCGTGGATAGCGCGCAGCCACGGGCGATCCAGATGCTCTTGGAAATTCTGGACGGGATCATGCCAGGCCAGGATTCTACGCTGGGTGTCGAGGCCTCCCGGCCTACCGCCCGCAGCGTGAACACGCATTTTGGCGCGGCGGATACGAATACGTTTACTGTTGAGTTTCTGCGCAAGGAAAAAACCACGCAAACGGAACAGGCAGATTTTGCCGCTCAGGGCTGGGTGACGACACAAGACGGGCGGCAAATCGATTTCGATTTTCATTCGAACCTGAGCCGCGAAACCGCAAAAGAGACGGATACCGGCGGGGTCTATCGGCTGGAGAAGCTTAAAGACCCGCTGGCCGTGAACCTGGACGGTAAAGGCATACGTTTGACCGACGAGCGAACGGCATTCGATCTGCAGGGGGATGGGTGTGCGGCGCAAATTCCAAAGTTGGCGTCAGGCAGCGGTTTTCTTGTGCTGGATGCCAATGGCAACGGCAAGGCGGACTCCGGTTTGGAATTGTTCGGCACCCGTAGCGGCAACGGTTTTGCCGATCTGGCAGCGTGGGACAAGGATCGCAACGGCTGGATCGACGAAAATGACAGCGTCTACGGCAAACTCCGCATTTGGCAGATGGATGGCCAGGGCGGCCCTGACTTGAAGACCTTGAAAGAATG
>JAIOJO010000013.1 GCA_019911985.1 Sulfuricellaceae bacterium
CGATGTATTCACGGCCGCCGGGGTCATGGCTCATGGATTAAGTTCCTGGAATCGCGTATGGGAGGATTGAGGTCAACGGGAGGTTAAGTTGTCGCGCATCGCGCTCAGAGCGGAGAGCAGCGTGGCGATCTGTTGCTCGTCGAGGCCCTGCAAGGCATCCGCCCGGATCACCGCAGCGACTTTTTCGATTGCGGCCAGATGGGACGCGGCACCCGGCTTCAGAAATACCCGATAGGCGCGCCGGTCGGCGGGATCGGGGCGCCGTTCGACCAATCCATTATCCGCCAGCCGGTCGATCAGGCGTGCCAACGTGATGGGCTGCACTTCGAGCAATTCCGCCAGCTCGACTTGGCGGACGCCCTCATGCCGAGACACGTAAATGAGCGCGCGCGCTTGAGCCAGCGTCAAGGAACTGCCCTCCAAGCGCCGCAGGAAAGCCTGCCGCATGAGCCGAGAAACGTCCGCCAGCAGAAAACCGAGACTGTCTTGTTGTTGCAAGCCCATAAAGTCACCGCAATAATAGTAAGCAGTACTTATGATACCGTCACGGTATTACATCCGTCAAAAATGCGTCGCGCCAGCCTGGCCGCGCATGGCGGATAGGTTACAGGGCAATGTCTGCAGTGCTTAGCCGTGACAAACAGGAAATTTACAAGAACAATTAGCCCACCCTCTTCTTGGGTCAAGCCCACGAGAAGCTCAGGCCTTGCGTTCCCCCCTTCACTGGCCTCATCGCTGCGGCGATTTTCCCGGCAACGCCAAGGCTGTCTCGCAGCCGATTAACCAAGTCTTTCAATACCTTGAAAGCGCCGCTTAAGATCATCACATATTCTTATATAACAATATGTTACAATCCCAAAAAAGAGCGCGACGATAATTTTCGGCATCCATTCGCGCTTACCCAACGGAATTATTCGATTTCAGCCGCTTATTTTGAACCCGACAAGCCCGCAACATACCCCGATGATGCAGCAGTACCTGCGCATCAAGGCGGAACACCCCGACATGCTGCTGTTCTACCGCATGGGGGATTTCTATGAATTGTTCTTCGAGGACGCGGAACGGGCGGCGCAGTTGTTGGGCATTACGCTGACGCGGCGCGGCGCTTCGGCGGGCGAGCCGATCAAGATGGCGGGGGTGCCTTATCATGCCGCCGAGCAATATCTCGCCAAGCTGGTCAAACTGGGGGAGTCCGTCGCCATCTGCGAGCAGATAGGCGATCCGGCCGCCAGCAAGGGTCCGGTGGAGCGGCAGGTGGCGCGCATCGTCACGCCGGGAACGCTGACCGACAGCGCGTTGCTCGACGAAAAACGCGACAGCCTGTTGTTGGCAGTCAACCCGCTCGACAAGCAGATCGGCCTGGCTTGGCTCAACTTGGCGAACGGCGACTTTGTCGTTTCCGAAATTCCGGCGGAACGGCTGGAATCCGCGCTGGAGCGGCTGAAGCCCGCCGAAGTGCTGCTCCCCGACGATTTTAGCCTCAACTTGGCCGCCGCCTTGAAACACCTGGCTTCCTGGCAATTCGACCAGGATAGCGCGCGGCAAAACCTCTGCCGCCAGTTTTCCACCCACGATCTCGCCGGATTCGGCTGCGACGGACTGGCGCCGGCCATCGGCGCGGCAGGCGCCTTGCTGAATTATGTCGGCAACACCCAGCGCTCCGCTCTGCCGCACCTGCGGGGTTTGCGGGTCGAACAGGAAAACGCTTACCTGCGGCTGGACGGCGCCACCCGGCGCAACCTGGAACTGACCGAAACCATACGCGGCGAGGCTTCGCCCACCTTGCTGTCGCTGCTGGACGTATGCGCCACCGCCATGGGATCGCGCTGGCTGCGCCACGCGCTGCATCACCCCTTGCGCGATCACGCCGCCTTGCGCGCCCGGCTGGAGGCCGTTGCCACTTTGGCGGGAAGCGGCGGCAACGCGCCCCATGGCGAAATCCACCGGATTTTGCGCCACTTCGCCGACATCGAGCGGATTGCCGGACGGGTCGCGCTCAAGTCCGCGCGCCCCCGCGACCTGTCCGGCCTGCGCGACAGCCTAAAGTCGCTGCCGGCCGTGCGGGCGATCGTCGCCGAACTGGGCATGACGCAGTGCGCCGCCAGCCTGGCGCCGCAGACTGCCGTGGTGGATCTGCTGCAAGCCTCGCTGCGGGAAGAGCCGAGCAGCGTGCTGCGCGAGGGTGGCGTGATCGCCGACGGTTTCGACGCGGAACTGGACGAACTGCGCGCTATCCAAAACGACTGCGGCGAGTTCCTGTTGCGCCTCGAAGCCCAGGAGCGGGAGCGCAGCGGCATCGCCACGTTGCGGGTGGAATACAATAAAGTCCACGGCTTCTACATAGAGGTTTCGCGCGCCCAGGCCGACAAGGTGCCGGAGGATTACCGCCGCCGCCAGACGCTGAAAAACGCCGAGCGCTTCATCACGCCGGAGTTGAAGGCTTTCGAGGACAAGGCGCTATCGGCGGGCGAGCGCGCGCTGGGCCGAGAAAAAGGGCTCTATGAGCAGGTATTGGAAGCGCTGCTGGCGCACTTGGCGGCATTACAGCAAACAGCCCGCGCCATTGCCGAACTGGATGCCCTCGCAGCCCTGGCCGAACGTGCCGCGACGCTGAACTGGTCGATGCCGGAGTTCACCGCGGAGGCGGTGTTGGACATCGCCGGCGGACGGCATCCGGTGGTGGAACAACAGATACGCGGCAGCGCCAGCTTTATCGCCAACGACACGCGGCTGTCGGCGTCACGCCGCATGCTGCTGATCACCGGCCCGAACATGGGCGGAAAATCGACCTATATGCGGCAGACGGCGCTGATCGCGCTGCTCGCCCACTGCGGCTCCTTCGTCCCGGCGGATAGCGCCCGGCTCGGCCCCATCGACCAAATCTTCACGCGCATCGGCGCGTCCGACGACTTGGCGGGTGGGCGCTCCACCTTCATGGTGGAAATGACCGAGACCGCCAATATCCTGCACAATGCCACCGAGCACAGCCTGGTGCTGCTCGACGAAATCGGCCGCGGCACCTCCACCTTCGACGGCCTGGCGCTGGCCTATGCCTGCGCCCGCCAATTGATGGAAAAGAACCGATCCTTCACCCTTTTCGCCACCCATTATTTCGAACTCACCCACCTCGCCCAGGAATTCCGCCAAATCGCCAACGTCCACGTGACGGCGGTCGAGCACCGCGACCGCATCGTGTTCCTGCACAGCGTGCAGGACGGCCCTGCCAGCCAGAGCTACGGCCTGCAAGTGGCGGCCCTCGCGGGTGTACCCAATAGCGTGATTCAACTGGCGCGAAAACGGTTGGTGCAACTGGAACAACAGGCGGTGGAGCACGGCAGGCAGGGCGACTTGTTTAGCGCCGCTACCATAACGGAAGAACCGGAAGAACATCCGGTCGTAACGGAATTACGCGGCTTGGAGGTAGACGACATCAGTCCCCGCGCCGCGCTGGAACTGATTTACCGGCTGAAAAAAAGCCTAGCCTAAGAGCTTGCCTCAGACTAAGCGGGCCGCGCCTCAGTGATGGTGGCCATCCGGGCCGTGAACGTGACCGTGGCTTAATTCTTCGGGGCTTGCCACGCGCACTTCGGTCACGGTGCAGGTAAAACGCAATTTCTGTCCCGCCAAGGGGTGATTCGGGTCCAAAACCGCTTTGCCGTCCGCAATCTCGGTAACGGTATAGATCAGGTGTTCGCCAGCTTCGCCATTACCCTCGAAACGCATCCCGACTTCCACGTCGCCGGGGAGCGACTCGATCGATTCGAGTTGCACCAATTCGCTGTCGTAGTCGCCGAAAGCGTCCTGCGGCTCCAAGGACAAATCCAGCGACTCGCCGGCGCCCTTGCCTTCCAGCGCCTGTTCGACGAGCGGGAAAATGCCATCGTAACCGCCGTGCAAATAACTCACGGCCTCGCTGCTTTGCTCCAAAACGTTGCCTTTGCTATCGTGCAGCGCAAAGGTAAAAAAAACCACGGTGTCTTTTGCTATTTGCATTATTCCAATTCCTTAATCAGTTTCAGCATTTCGGCGGCATGCCCCTTGGGGCTGACGCCATATAGCGCATGCCGCAGCACGCCCTGCCGATCAATAATAAACGTGGAGCGGACTATACCCATTTTGCGGATACCGTCCGATTCCTTCTCGCGCCACACATCGTAAGCCATGCAGGCCTCGCCCTCGGTATCGGCCAGCAAACGCACGGTCAAGCCGTGCTTATCGCGGAATGTCGCATGACTGATACAGTCGTCCCGGCTCACACCCAATACGACGCAACCCAACTTCGCGAACGCCTCATCCAAATCGCTCAACTCAAGCGCTTGCAGCGTGCATCCCGGCGTATCGTCCTTGGGATAAAAATACAGCACGACGTGTTTTCCGCGGCAATCGGATAAGCCGAGCATTTCCATATCGGCGTCCGGCAAGTTGAAATCCGGAGCCGCTTGTCCAATCTGCAGCATGTGCACCTCCCCAAAATTGCCCGCATATTCTAACCCATTTCCCTCGGCACGGCAGGCCAGAGGAACAGGAAATAGGCTAGCGATAGACAGCGCCTCGGCAGCAAGCCGTTTAAAAAAACAGAGGCCATTGAAAAATCCATTTCGGAAACGGCCTAGCGCGGCGAAAAAGAGCCGGTGCCGCTGACAAAAAGGGGCTTGATTGCTTATCGACTCACCAGGCTGGCACGCTATACGCTAAAACTCAGCATGAAATGCAATCGACATAAATAAAACCTTAGGGCGAGCAATGCGACATCAGCGCGTATCACATTGAAAAACATACCATCACACGCGTCCCAGCGCGCCCTCGACATGCCAGCCTTCGGACTTAAGGAAATTCACATAAAACATTTCAAACAACGATCGGCCCTCTAGGCTCGGGACGCAATCCAGACTCACAGCCGTTCCGCACAATATTTCATGTGCTAAAAAACTACACCCTAGTTTCATAAGAAGAAATATTCTTGCAAAAGTGGCTTGCATCCACTAGAAAAAGAAAATAAACCTAGTTAGAATGCACTACCTAGCCGGAGGTTGCTTAACGTCCGGCCTAAAAAGGTTTACTCATGATTGACCATTTTTACTTCTTAAAGGGAAATTAACAATGAAACATTCCATCCTGCTGGCCGCTCTGTTGGCACTGTCTTTGACTGCTTGCGGTAAAAAAGAAGAAGCCGCTGCTCCTGCCCCCGCTCCAGAAGCCGCTGCACCTGCAATGCCTGCTCCTGCCGCCGCCCCTGCTGACGCTGCGGCTCCTGCCGCCGCTCCTGCTGCCGACGCTGCTGCTCCTGCCGCCGCTCCTGCTGCCGACGCTGCTGCTCCTGCCGCCGCTCCTGCTG
>JAIOJO010000121.1 GCA_019911985.1 Sulfuricellaceae bacterium
TACAAAGGACATGAAACCCTGATCAGGGCGATGGCCAGAGTACAGGGCGCAAGATTGATTTTGGTGGGAGAAGGCGAAAGAAAAAAAAGCTTGAAACGGCTGACAAAATCGATAGGGATGGAAAAGCAGGTTGCCCTGACCGGGTACATACCTGATAGCGAGTTAAGCGCGTTAATGGAAACCTGCGATGTCTTATGCCTGCCATCGATAGAACGCACGGAAGCATTCGGAGTGGTGTTACTAGAGGCAATGAGGTATGCGAGACCGGTCATTGCAAGTGGAATACCAGGCTCGGGCGTCGGCTGGGTAGTGCGAGACAGAGAAGTTGGCTTACTGGTACAACCTGGAGACGAGGATGCGCTCGCAGAGGCATTGCTTAAGATGCAAGCTTCTCCTGATTTACGATGGGAAATGGGAGTGGCTGGAAAAAAATTATTCGATAACAGTTTTCATATCGACCAAGTAGCGGCAAAGCTGGCCTCTATATATAGTGAAGTGGTGAAATAGTGGAGTTCAAATTAATTCGCAACCGGCACGTAATGGTTGTTATCCCGGCGAAAAATGAAGAGGCTACTATTGGTTTGGTCGTTAAAAAAATCAAGGCTGACTTGGGTTCCGAGATCGTTGTCGTGAATGACGGTAGCACAGACAATACGGTGGATGAAGCTATATCAGCAGGTGCGAAGGTATTGTCGCCCGTTCTTCCACTGGGTGCTTGGGGAGCAACGCAGACGGGAATACATTATGCCCTAAAAAAAGGATGCGCAGCAGTAGTGACCATGGATGCCGACGGGCAGCACGAAAGCGCATTCGTATCCGAAATGCACGCGCTAATAGCGTCGGGACAGGCCGACGTAGTAATCGGTTCCTGCCCTCAACGGGGTAGTGTGTCGCGTCGGCTGGCTTGGGCTATGTTTAGAAAGTTGACAGGCTTAGGTTTCGGGGACTTGACGTCCGGTTTTCGCATCTACAACAGGGCCGCCATGGAGGTTTTGGCTTCTGCGGAAGCTACATTGCTCGATTATCAGGACATCGGGGTATTGATAATGCTGCGAAAGGCTGGGCTAGAGATCAAGGAATACCCCGTTGCCATGTCGCAGCGCCAGACCGGAAAGTCTCGCATCTTCAATTCGTGGTTTGCGGTCAGTTGGTATTTGTTGCAGACAGGGATTTTGTGCTTGGCCCGGTGGGAAAGCAAGGTGCCAACAGCACCACGGCCATAAGTGGACGAAGACCATGATCACTGTTATGACGCAGAAAAGCGGTAGGATATTCGTCCAGAAAATGAACAATGATTAACATAGGCAGAGCCTAAGAGAAACATTATAAATGATTGGTTATCAATTGCTATCTGCTGGCCTCGGCCTTGCGCTTGCGACGCTAATATTATTTCTGGTACGCCGCGATCACATCCAGATCCGCTACGCATTGTGGTGGTTGGTTGTTGCACTGCTAGTATTGGTATTTGGGTTTTACCCGCCGCTGATCGACAAAATCGCTAAATTAATTGGGGTTGGTTACCCTCCAACCCTGCTGATGCTGGGGGGGATCGCAGCAATGATTATCAAAATGCTGTACATGGATATCGAGCATTCCAGGCAGGAGCGAGAAATACGACGTCTGGCGCAGCAACTAGCAATTTGGGAATACGATAGTTCAATACGTTCAAGTGACGACCAAGAATGAACCCGCTAATTACCGTGGTCGTTCCATGCCTCAACCATGGGCGATATCTCGATGCAGCGCTGCAATCGGTATTTGAACAAAATCTCCCGGTCGAGGTGATGGTGGCGGATGGCGGATCAGCCGATGAATCCGTTGCCATTTTGGGGCACTGGAGCCCGAAATTAAAATGGTGGCGTAGCGGGACGGATAGCGGACAGGCCTGGGCGATCAACGAGGGTATTCGGCAGGGATCGGCACCCTATGTGTGCTGGCTGAATGCGGATGACATCATCCTGCCGGGCGGTTTGCTCCAGCTATTGGATGAGCTGGTTAAAAACGCACAAGCACCTGCTGCTTATGGCAAATGCTGGACACTGAACAGCGTGGGGGAAAAAACCATGCCCTATCTCACCACGCCATTTTGGTCCTGGCTGCTAGCAAGGTATTGCTTCATAGCGCAGCCAGCAACCTTAATTCGCCGCGACGCATGGGAGGCTGTGGGTGGCCTGGATGAAAAATTCCACATGTGCATGGATTACGATTTGTGGTGGCGTTTGCACCGCTATGGTGGGAAATTCGCATACGTGCGTGAGTTCGTGGCTGGGACGAGGGCACACGCAGAAACCAAGACGGCGAGTAAAAGAAAA
Source organism: Sulfuricellaceae bacterium (assembly GCA_019911985.1). Classification (GTDB taxonomy): domain Bacteria; phylum Pseudomonadota; class Gammaproteobacteria; order Burkholderiales; family UBA9220; genus JAIOJO01. The sequence continues at coordinate 2,313 of JAIOJO010000121.1, forward strand.
GAACATTACCTGGAAGCTATGCAGGTTGTTAAGCGTTATACCGGACACGTGCCTCTGAAATGGATCCTGTTGTGGCCGATAATGGTAACGGCCCGTGCGCATATATTCGCCTGGCGGAACAAGTATGCAAAAACCGTGGAATTTAATAAGAGCAAAACCGATATGGAGTCGAAACATTGATCCCTGTAATATTATCCGGCGGGGCGGGGACAAGGCTCTGGCCGGTATCTCGCGAGGAGCACCCCAAACCTTTTATGCGCATGGCCGACGGACAAAGTTTGTTGCAGAAGACGTATTTGCGCGCAGCGACTTTGGATGGCGCCGAACGCATTGTAATCGTCACTAATCGGGATTACTTTTTCAAAAGTAAAGACGAAGTCGAACAACTCAAGTCGCAAGTCAGCATGGCCACAGTGTCTTTCTTACTTGAACCGGTCGGTCGTAACACCGCGCCCGCAATCGCCATGGC
>JAIOJO010000122.1 GCA_019911985.1 Sulfuricellaceae bacterium
ATGCCGAAGGCGCGATCCCACTCTATCGCCTCGTATTCGCCCGCGCCGCGCTCGCTGCCTTCCTTGCGCAGCAAGGGCCGGGTCAAACGGGCGGGCGAATATTGCTTCATGATGCCCGATGCGCCCTTGGCGCAAATAACCCCCTGATTCAAAGGGTGATCCGGGTTACCCTGGATATGACGAATCTCGCCATTGCGTACCGTGACGCGAATGCCGCAACGGCAAGCGCACATGTAGCAGGTCGTATTCTTGTTTTCGACACGATCGGAAGCCTGTTCGACTGTTGACGCGGTGTAATCCATCGATAGTTTGCTCCATGCGGGTGCCAGGCACCCCTGTTCAAAAATCAAAAGGCGGAATTTTACCTTATTCGCAAATACTAATATTCAGTTTTATTTATACAGACATAAATTCTTTGATGAAGTCTAACTCATGCGCCCCATCCGGTCATCCGAACCGAGAGCAGCGCTCCCCGGCGGCGGCCCATTCGCGCGACCGCCAGCCGGAAACTCAGGAGGCTTGAAAGGAAAGAGCGGTTTCCCGCTCGCTGCCGAGCAAAACTTTTTGGATGCCGAGACGAGTCCGGCTGTTCAGCAACAGGGGAGCGTAGAGGTTGGCGGAGAGGCCGCTGTGCAGGGGATGGGACAGGGGCTGACTGTCCGGCATCGGCGTATTGGAATAGAGGATAATGAAGAACAGCAGATCGGCTGGGTCGGCCAAGCCCAACTCGGTGATTTCGCCGTCGCTGAGCTCGAACTCGTATTGAATGCCAAACTGGGTCGGATCGGCCACCGGCAAGGTGACGTCGGCGTCGTGCAAAGATTGCAGCAAGTGGATGATTCCGGCGCTAGGCTTGCCGCTTTCATCCACTTCGTGGAAAAGCGTCCACTGCGTGCTATGTTCAAAGGCCGGCAAACCGCGCGGAAACGTCAAGATACTGGCGGCATCTACATCCGCATCGCCCAGCCAAGTGGATTTAACCTTCATCGCCTCTCCCATTGCAAACAGTTTGCGCACGATCTAAAAAAGCTGGAGCAATCATAACACCATCTTCCGCTGCCGGCTCAAACCCGAATCTCGGCTCCGGCCGCGCTGTCCGCATGAACGACCCGGTTGCGTCCGCTCTCTTTCGCCGCATAAACGGCCCGGTCGGCCTGGGAAATCAGGGACTGGACGGTCAGGCCCACATCTTGTTCCGCATAGGCCGCATGACAGGTGGACACTCCGATGGATATAGTGACGGCCACATCGCCCGAAGCCGTGCCGAACGGATGCTCGGCGATGGCGGCGCGTATCCGTTCGGCCACTTCGTAAGCTTGGTTGGCCGGCGTGCGGGGCAGTATAGCCACGAACTCCTCGCCGCCGTAGCGCGCAATAATATCGCTGCCGCGCAGGTAGGTCTTAATCATGCGCGCCACCGCCTTCAACACCTCGTCGCCCACTTGGTGGCCCAAGCTATCGTTAATCCGCTTGAAACGATCCACGTCGAGGAACATGCAGCTCAAGGATTCCGCATGGCGCTGGGCGCCGCTCACCTCATCGCGGAAACGCTGCTCGAAATAGCGGCGATTGCTGACACCCGTCAAGGGGTCGGTCAAGCCTACCAGCTTAAGGCGCTCGTGATTTCCTGCATTTTCCAGGCAAACGGCGACAATAAAAGCCAAACGGCGCAGAAAATCGGTACCCTCCCCTGGCATGAAACGGTTGGGCTGACTGCATCCGAGATTCAAGCTGCCGACGATTCGCTTGTCTTGGATCAGTGGCAACAATGCAATTCTGGCCGGTTTGCACGATTGGTAGCCGAACAAGACCTCATGGAGCGCATCCTGATAAGCCGCCAAAACAGGCGCGCCGCTCCCGTCGAATAGGACATCCAGGGGTTGGTGGTCGGATAGAAAAATCAAATCCGGCAACTGCTCTATCGTATGGCCCCCGCTATCCAGCAGGTGCAGCAATTCGTAATCGGGATCGACCAGCGCCAGCGTCACCTTGTCCAGACCGAATGCCTCGCGATAATCGCAAATCACGGCGTCGATCAGCTCGAATAAGGAGCGGGTGCCGATTAACTTTCGTTCCATCGCATCGAAACGCCGCATTTTCTCTTCATTCTTGCGGGCCTCGCTTAGAAACTTCTTGAGCTGGAGACGTAAGGTCCGATTTTCGTCAAACAAATCGTGATCCATAAACGATCGTCCTTTTTAGTGTACGCACTATAAAAACCTCAAACCGGAACACGGGCTTGGGAGCATCGCCTATGCTAACGGATAGTTTGGCAAAATAAATAGGGGGAACCACTATTTTATTCTTTGGCTACGGCCATTTCCGCCCGCCATCTCCGCCTAGGCGGCACCCAGCGCCGTCAAAAAGCCTAAACAGCCGGATGTTCCCCGGTCAAGGGGACAAAGGCTACGCTCAGCACATCCCGGCTCGTCACCTGGCCATCCACGCCCTTTTCCAGCAACAGCAGTTCTTGGGGCAGATGGGGCCAACCGAGCGGGATCAGCAAGCGCCCGCCCGGCTTGAGCTGCTCCACCAAAGGCGGCGGAACATGCGGCGCGGCGGCGGTCACGATAATCCCGTCGAAGGGCGCGAATTCACGCCAGCCGAAATAGCCGTCGCCACAGCGGATTTCGACGTTGCGGTAAGCCAGCCGGCTCAATCGCTCGCGAGCCTTATCCGCCAGCTCGCAGTGGATTTCGGTGCTGTAAACCTGCTTGACCAACTGCGACAGCACCGCGGATTGATAACCCGACCCGGTACCCACTTCCAGCACCACATGATCCGGCCGGGTACGCAGCAAATCGGTCATCAGGGCGACGATAAAGGGCTGAGAAACGGTTTGGCCGCAGCCGATGGGCAGCGGGCCGTCGTCGTAAGCATAGGGCACTTCGTCGGCAGGAACGAATTCGTGGCGCGGCACCTTGCGCATCGCCGCCAACACCCGGCGATCCAGCGTATCGCGGCCAAGGACGCCGCTCGCCAGCGGAATTTGGTACTCGATATCCCGCACCATGCGTTCAATTTCGGGGGTACTCTTGTTCATGGCATTTTCGGTTGAGAGGATGGAAATAAAAGCATAGCACCACAAAGGCACTGCGCTGGAAAACACGAAAAATGAATCGAGCCGCCAAAGGAAATTTGAACAGCCGCCTACTACTAATGAAGTGCGTTGGCGCAGCCTGGTTACCACATCAACCCATTATTAGCTAGGGGCCAACGAATGATGGGAAATGGCCGGGCTGCGAAGCGTGGGCGTCCGGTCTTCGGCCTAAGTGGGCTTTGGCGGTTTACTGAAAATTCTGTCAGTGCTGATTTCATAGCCAAGACCAACTCCGTTGATCAGTGTTCTCTGTTAAAAATGTTCTCCAGCTTGGTATTCACCTTTTTATAGGCGATTGCTAAATGGGGTGGTGTGAGTGAGAATGCAGCTTCGGTATCGCGGCAAAAAGATTCTTAAGAAACATCGATCGTGAGGACGATAGTGGAACAAGAGGGGCTTTTTTACGAAGATAGATTTTTGGAAAGCTGGGCAGGTTCCATCATTACCAACCCCAGCACAGCCATCGTTGAGCTAGTTGCTAACTGCTGGGATGCATATGCCACTGAGGTGAATATCTCTTGGTCGGACGTCAAGGCGGAAAGACAGTTTTCCATCAGTGACAACGGAATCGGCATGACCCGTGATGAATTCAAATTCATCTGGCGAGCAATGTCATACGACAGAGTAACTAGGCACGGAACAACCTCAAATCCACCGCCCGGTGTTGAAGGACTACCCCGCCCTGTATTTGGCAAGAACGGCAAAGGTCGGTTTGCCAGCTTCTGCTTCACCACTGAATACCTCATCACATCCCGAAAAGACGGGCAAGAGTTCGCATACAGAGTTCACCGCAAACCAGACAACCCGTTGGTGCTGGAAGAGGTGGCATTTATTGATAAGGGTGCTATCGGACATGGCACTGAGATCAAAGGATCGGGCGCTATTCCGAAGGTTGCCCTGACCGAAGACCAAGCTCGTGAATTATTGAGCAGCAGGTTCCTTGCAAATCCTGCCTTTAAGGTTTTTCTGAACAAAAAGCAAATTACCTTCAACGACATTGCCGCGTCATCCCTTGAAATTTTTGAGCTTGAAATCCCCAGTACTGGCATCGTCAAAATTTACCACATAGATGCCCTTAAGGCTGACAAAACCCTTGTCCGCGAAGAAAGAGCAATGGCATTATTCGCCCAGGGCTATCCTCGACACACCTGTTTGCATACACCGACAAAGCCGCCGCGTCGATGCTGGACTTTCTTCCCCTTACCTTCGCTCCCCCCGAGGATAGCCTGCTCTACACAGGACGCTACGACCCCGTTCTGGTCGGCCTTTCCATCCTCGCCGCGATTTTTGCCTCTTATGCGTCCCTATTGGTCTCTCAGCATGTGTCGACGACCACGGCCGCGAAGACGAGGCGCTCGTGGATCGCCGTCGGCGGCCTGTACCTGGATGTCGGCATATGGGCGATGCATTTTGTCGGCATGCTGGCCTTCAGCCTGCCCTGTCCGAGCCGCTACAATGCCACCGTCACCTTGCTGTCGACGATCCCCGGCATCCTCGCCAGCACGCTGGCGATAAAAATCATCAGCCGCCGCGAACTCTCCCCTGCGCGGCTCGCGCTGGGTGGGCACTGATCGGCGCCATGCACTATTCCGGCATGGCGGCAATGCGCTTGGACGGCCTGATCCGCTACGACGCCAAGCTGTTTTTACTCTCCATCCTTGTCGCCGTCGCGCTTGCCACGCTCGCGCTGTGGATCAAGTTCCATTTGCAGTCGCGGCAAGACCGCTGGTATACGGGGTCGAGTCTAGCCAGCGCGGCGGCCATGGGCCTGGCCGTCTCCGGCATGCACTACACGGCCATGGCCGCCGCCTATTTCATTCGCGATGGCGGCAGCCGCGTAGCCGATTCCGGAATATCGCCGACCTTGCTCGCGTCTATCGTGCTGGCCTCGACCGGCTTGATTATCGTCTTGATTTTTGCGGAAGCGAAAATTAGCGGGAACTTATATACCCTGACGAGTACCAACCATGGCACGGGGATATTCGGCAGCGTCTCAGCAATGGCTGAAACACGGCGCCGTTTCGCCGGGCCAATTCACCACAACCAAGGATCAAGTTAATGCGAAAAAAAACAAGCACGGCCTCAATGGCAATTACAGGATTTCTCGCCTTGTTATTGCATGGCATGTCTACTTCGGCTTTTGCCGAAACCAACAAAAGCATCGCAGAAAACACCCTGCCGCCCTTGCAAATCGTCAACCAGACGGCGCTTAAAGTGGCTATTCAAGTAAATTATGCCGATACCGTCCCCAACGGCATCGGCAAACAAGTGCTGGCGGCAAAGAACCTCTACGATCAATATACGGCCCTTGGAATGAAACCCGGCAAGGATTTTGAAATTGCGATGGTATTTAGAGGAGACGGGGCCCAGTTTCTGCTGACCGACGAAGCCTACGATCAAAAAGCGAAACAGCCTCATCCCAAAGGCAATCCCAACCGGCCTATGCTTGACGGGCTGGTCAAAGGCGGCGTGAAGATGTATGAGTGCGGCGTGGCGATGCGCTTGAAGGGCTACTCACCTCAAGACATTCTTCCCTATAGCCGAATCGTCGTGTCCGGCATAGGCGCTATGGTCGATTTTGAAAAATCCGGCTATCTCTCCATTACGCCCTAATCCATTCATCGCATCGTTTTCCCCGACGGTGCGAATGTCTGCACTGGCGGGTTCACGCGCTATCCCACGCGGTAGACCATTAGGCACGCCAGGAAATGAAAAGGGCTTCCATCGCTGGAAGCCCTTATTTTTTCTGGTAGGCCGTGCCGGATTCGAACCGGCGACCAACGGATTAAAAGTTTATATAATTAACTGTTTATTAAACACATCTGCTCACACTCGCTCACCAGTACTCGCTGGCACTCGTCGGATTTGTCACGTTCATTTTTATGGGCATTGTCGAACTGACGACTTGCTGATTACAAACCGACATTTACAATTATTGTAATTCGCAGTTGCTATCCAAGCGTACAATATATTGTTTTTGTTAATTAACGAGTGTTGACCACTCCTCATTTTGCACTGTTTTGTCGGATAGTTATCCGTCAAATTCCCAAGAAGTCCCCACAGTCTTGCTTCGCAAGTCTGTAACGACTTAGGCACAAGTGCGCTAGCATTTGTGCGGGTTTGCACTCAGTTCAAGGCCGCCTTTACCGCTTCCGGCGCCCGCTTGATTACGTTTAGCAGCACCAACGCCGCTCCTTGTGGCGTACGATCACCGCGCTCCCAATGGCGTAGCGTTGCAACCGAAAACCCAAACCTTGCGGCAAATTGTTCTTGTGTCATGCCCATGTTCTGGCGCAAAGCGGAAACATCGATAGGTTCTGGCTTATACATTTTAACGGCAACCTTCTTCCCCTTGGCGTGCTCGACCGCCTCGTTCAAACCACGCGCGATACTATCAAAAGTCGTTCCCATATTTCACCTCTAAATCCATGTTTCAACCAAAATATCCACAAGCTTCGCCAAGCCATTACGCTCGGCCTTGCTCAAATTGTCCTGCTCATTCTTGGCAAACAAGGTCAACAGATAGAGTGGCATCAACTCGCTGTGGTAATAGTAAATCACCCTCACCCCACCGCT
>JAIOJO010000123.1 GCA_019911985.1 Sulfuricellaceae bacterium
GCCACAAGGGGTGTCGCCAATCCCCGTCCTGAGGCCCGTCGAAGGGCCTGTCCCGGTCGACGGGTCTTGGCGACACCCCTTGTGGCAGCGAGCTTGCTCGCGAATATCGGTGGCAAGCAAGCTGAAAAAGAGCAACAACAATGCCTTATGCGAAACATGCGAGTGTTTTGCAGGGCGGTAGCGTGCTCGGAAGCTTGAATTGCGAAACAAGGCGGAAGCAAGCCAGCGGCGGCTCTTCCTCGAACGGCCATCGCAGGAAGCGAAAAACAATCTGGTCAAGGCCGAGTCCGCCTACTCAGCACGAACGGAATCCGTACGTTGCCGTTTGCCCTAGTAGCGCGAAGCGCGTATCCGGCCTGATCGCCGATGTGGCGAAACTGGTCCGATAACCGCCCCACCAGCAATAACTTTCCAGTCCTGATTCCATTACCATGACCCAACAAGGCAATCCCAGAATCGCTCTTATCACCGGCATTACCGGCCAGGACGGCGCTTATCTCGCGGAGCTGCTGCTTGAAAAGGGTTACGTGGTCCACGGCATTCGCCGTCGCGCCTCGCTTTTCAACACGGATCGGATTGACCACCTCTATCAAGATCCCCACGAGCCCGACACGCGCCTGTTTCTCCACTATGGAGACATGACGGACAGCTCCAGCCTCGTCCGCATCATTCAGCAAACCCGGCCCGACGAAATCTATAATCTTGCCGCCCAGTCCCACGTGGCCGTGAGCTTCGAAGAGCCCGAATACACCGCCAACTCCGACGCCCTTGGCGCCCTGCGAATTCTTGAAGCCATCCGCCTGCTCGGCCTTGAAAAGAAAACCCGCTTCTACCAGGCTAGCACCAGCGAGCTCTACGGTCTGGTGCGGGAAATCCCGCAGAAGGAAACCACCCCCTTTTACCCGCGCAGCCCCTACGCCGTGGCTAAGCTCTACGCCTATTGGATCACCGTCAACTACCGCGAGGCCTATGGCATCTACGCCTGCAACGGCATCCTGTTCAACCACGAATCCCCGATCCGGGGCGAGACCTTCGTCACCCGCAAGATTACCC
>JAIOJO010000003.1 GCA_019911985.1 Sulfuricellaceae bacterium
ATATAGCGGCGGCGGTAGTGCTTTCCATCGTCGGCAACCGGAATAAAAACGGTTCGGAGAAACTTCATTGGGCGCCGTTTGTGATGATCGTGTTTTTCAGCGGACTGGCTGTATTGATGGCGATATTCATGCTTGTGGCTACCCGCGGGTTGCCGACATTTGTAGCTTCAAAGTTCATGCCAAACGCAACAGGGAAACTTGTTCATACGGGTTTTTCCGTTGTGATCGAGCACGACGAAAATGCAGCCAAGGCCGTGTCGCAACACTTGGATACCTTGGTAAAACAAAGAAGTCTGGGATGGCTGGTGGATATCGGCGGATTGCAACGGGTCGCCGCTAACCAGCAAGTCGTCGTCGAAATCACGACACTGGATCGCGACCATACGCCTTTACGCGACGCCAGCGTGACAGTCACTTTGCAGCAATTGGCCGTGTCGAGCAATCATTACGATATTGCGATGGCTGAAACAGCCCCGGGCGCTTACCGGAACGCGATAAGCTTCAACCATGCGGGCCACTGGATAGTAACTGCAACGGTTGTGCGGGGCGCCGATAAATATCAAGTGATGCAAGATGTTATCGTGTCGAAAGATTAATGGCCAACTCAGTTCCAGAGTGTTACCACTGCGGGCTGCCGGTTCCGGCGTCCGCCGAATTCCCGGTAAAAATCGAGGGCATTAGCCACGGCATGTGTTGCCGCGGTTGCCAAGCCGTTGCGCAGGCAATCGTCGAGAACGGCCTGCAAGCCTATTACCGGCACCGCACAGCGCTGCCGAAAAGTGCGCTAGGCCTTATTCCCGATGAATTGCAGAAGCTAGACGTCTACAATCATCCCGGCATACAGCAAAGCTTTGTGATTGCGCCTAGCGAACACCTGAGGCAAGCGACTTTGATACTCGAAGGTATCACGTGCGCTGCTTGCGTCTGGCTAAATGAACGGCATCTGCAGCAGCTTCCGGGCGTTAAGGAAGTTCTAGTCAATTACTCGAATCATCGCGCCCGCATTACCTGGGACGAGCGGGAAACCCAGTTGAGCCATATCCTGCGGGAAATTCAACTACTCGGTTACCGTGCACATCCTTATAACGCGCAACAACAAGAAGACTTACGGAAAAAAGAGCGTTCTGCGGATTTGCGCCGCATAGCGGTAGCCAGCTTGTCCGCCATGCAGGTAATGTCGCTGGCTGTAGCCCTCTACGGGGGCGAATACAGTGGAATCGAGCACGGGATGGCCATGCTGATGCGCTATGTCAGTCTAATAATGACGCTGCCGGTCATACTTTACGCCGCCCTTCCTTTTTACAAAAGCGCCTGGAGGGCACTTAGCAGCCGGCGCATGAACATGGATGTGCCGGTTACTTTGGCAATCGCATCCGCATTCGGCGCCAGCACATGGTCAACGCTGCGAGGTGAAGGTGCGATCTATTTCGATGCCGTTACCATGTTCAGCTTATTTCTCTTGACTACTCGCTTCCTTGAGCGAGGTGCGCGCGCCAAATCGACCGAAGCCGTAGAGAATCTTCTAAAACTGGCGCCGGTTATGGCAACCCGAGTAATTGACGGACAACATCAAGTGGTGGCCGTGCTGGAATTGGTGCAAAACGATATCGTTCTGGTGAAGCCCGGCGAAACGATAGCGGCAGACGGCGTGGTGGTCGAAGGCGAGAGCAGTACGGACGAGTCCTTGCTGACAGGGGAAAGCCGTCCGGTCAGCAAGGAAATCGGAGCGGCTGTTATTGCCGGAAGCATGAATCTGGAAGGCCCGCTATTTGTCAAAGTGACGGGCATCGGCGAAAACACCGTATTGGCCGGTATCGTCCGCCTTCTGGATAGAGCCCAGGCGGAGAAGCCGCGCATCGCCCAGATGGCGGACCGGGTGGCAGCTCATTTCACCTACGGCTTGCTGCTCACCACCGCCATAATCAGTTTCGCCTGGTGGTGGATCGATCCGTCCCGGGCGTTTGGGATCGCCATCTCCGTACTCGTAGTTACCTGCCCCTGCGCCCTATCCCTGGCTGCGCCGGCCGCTTTTGCCGCAGCCGGATCGCGTCTGCTCAAGCGCGGCGTGTTGCTGACCCGCGGCCACGCATTGGAAACTTTGGCTCAGGTGACCCAGGTGGTCTTCGATAAGACCGGTACCTTGACCTACGGCAAGCCTCTATTGCAAAAAACCATGGTGCTGGGTGACCTGCCCGAGGCGCGCTGCTTGGCGATTGCCGCCAGCTTGGAACAGGCATCCGAACACCCCTTGGCGGCGAGCTTCTTGGCGGCAGTCGATCGCACCGAACTGCTGGCAGTGGAACAGGCGCAAAACATGCCCGGCAAGGGAGTAAGCGGTAGCATCGATGGACAGCGTTATTTTCTAGGCAATCGCCACTTGCTGGCGAATGCCGACTCAAGTCTTATGCTTGCCGCCGCCGAACGAGGTGCCAGCGTGGTTTGGCTGGGCGATGACAGCCGTCTGCTTGCGGCTTTTGTGCTCTCCGACGAACTGCGGCCGGAGGCGCTGGACGCGATTGCCCAATTGAAGCAGGCCGGTTTGGGCGTAATGATCCTAAGCGGAGACGGCCAGGCTGCTGTTCGCTATGCGGCTGAGCGCTTAGGCGTGAAGGATTATTGTTGGGAACAGCGTCCCGAGGATAAATTGCAACGATTGCATGATATGCAAAGACAGGGCGCGGTGGTGGCAATGGTAGGCGATGGCCTGAACGACGCGCCGATACTGGCGGGAAGCCAGGTGTCCTTGGCCATGGGGAGCGGTACCGAAGTTGCGCACGCTAGCAGCGACATCATATTATTGAGTCAAAACCTGTCCGACGTCTGGCATGCCCTGGAAACGGGGCGGGCGAGTATATCGGTGATGCGCCAGAATTTTGCCTGGGCTATCGGGTATAACCTTCTCGCCGTACCCTTCGCCGCTTTGGGTTATGTCCCCCCTTGGCTGGCGGCGCTCGGAATGTCGGTGAGTTCCCTAGTCGTTGTGGCCAACGCTTTACGCCTGCGCCAAGCATAATGCGTATGTCGATAATGCCGTTTTCGCGGCGAATTGGAGAGCGCTAAATCATGACCCCCATTCTGATATACATGCTGGGACTGATGTTTTTTATCGTCGTAGCCGCCGCCGTCGGTTTTTTCTGGGCGGTGCGCAGCGGACAGTTTGAAGACTTGGAGGGGCCGGCGCAACGTATCCTGATGGACGACGACGATCCCATGATTCCGCACCGCCGGTTGAAGAAAGGTTCGGAATAGACTAGAATCCACGTTTAATTCATGGAATTAGCCATCGTGCAAGGCCATGGATGCGCGCGGTCGACACCCAACTTAAGGAGATTGAAATGCAAGGAATGTTTTCTCGGGACAATACACCCATGATTTTTGTTTTGGTCTTGATCGTGTGGTCGTGGATCAGTGTGCTGTCGGTGGTTTTGGCTGGGGCCTAAGCTTCGGCGATGTAAAAAAAGCGTTGCTTTAGCGGCAACGCTTTTTTTGTCTCTATGGGGGGTACTCAGTTGAGGGAGCCTTCCACCTCCGCGCTAATGATGCCGCGCATTTTTTGCATCGCTTTTTGCTCGATCTGACGGATGCGCTCGGCAGATACGCCGAACTCGCTGGCTAGATCGTGCAGCGTGGCATTGTCGTCGTCCAGCCAACGCGCCTCGATGATGCGGCGGCTGCGTTCATCCAGGCTGCTCAGCGCTTTTTGCATGCCGCTGCCGTGGCGCGATTCGCTTTCGTGGTTCTCCAGCAGCGCCAAGGGTTCGGCGGAAGGGTCGGCTAGATAGTCGGCGGGTCCATAGTCGCTTTCACCGTCGTCGCTGCTCCCGTCCAGCGCGATTTCGTGGCCGCTGAAACGCATTTCCATTTCAACCACATCGACCTCGCGCACATCCAGTCGCTGGGCAACGTCTTGCACTTCCTGGGGGCTCAGGGTATCCGTGCTGTGTTTCATGCTGCGCAAGTTGAAGAATAACTTGCGCTGCGCCTTGGTGGTGGCGATTTTTACCAGGCGCCAGTTTTTCAAAATGTATTCGTGAATTTCAGCGCGTATCCAATGGACGGCGAAGGACACTAAGCGAACGCCGCGACCCGGATCGAAGCGGCGCACTGCTTTCATCAGCCCGACATTGCCTTCCTGGATCAGGTCGGCCTGGGGCAAGCCGTAACCGAGGTAGCCGCGAGCGATATTCACCACGACCCGCAGGTGCGAGAGTACCAGCCGCCGCGCGGCCTCGACATCGCCATTTTCCTTCAGCCTGACGGCGAGATCGTGCTCTTCCTCTTGCGTTAGGACGGGGATCGCATAGGCTGCCTGGACGTAGCTTTCCAGGCTGGAAGCCGTTGCCGGCATGGGTATGGTCATCGCTGTCGTCATAGAATTAATCCTCCTGCGTTGATTTTAGCACTCGCTGGATGAGAGTGCCAAGAGCTGAAAAAAGTTCAAGCGAATTGAGGGCCTAGCCCTCGGAAGGAGCGGCTGCGGAAACGCGAGCCCAAGATTTCTAAAAACAGCTTATTGGATCAATGGACGACGACGGGGGAATGCCGCAGATAGCGCGTCGCCGCGACGAAGGCACCGAGCCAGCCCAAGGCGGTCGAGAGGAGGAGTAGGCATAGCCCGTTGCTTAGGGGCAGGCCGTGCAGATGCAGGGCGCTGCCGTAGAGTTGCGCCAAGTCGGCCGCGGCAGAGTCGAGCAGGCGCAGGCTGGCTTCGACGACGATCCAGGCGACAATGCCGCCTCCCAGGCCCTGCAAGGCGCCGAAATACAGGAAAGGGCGGCGGATGAAGCTGTCGGTGGCGCCGATCAGTTGGCTTACCTCGATTTCCTCGCGCCGGCTGAGTATCTGCAGGCGAATGGTGTTGCCGCTGACGGCGAGCAGCGCCACGCCCAGCAAGGAAAACAGCAGCAAGACGGCGAGCCGCCCAAACTGCATCAGGGTGAACAGGCGGCGCGCCCAAGCCGAATCGAGCTGAACCGTGTCTACCTTGGGCCAATGGCGCATTTCCTCTTGCAGGCGTGCCAGTTCCTCCGGTTTCACCCAGTCCGGCTTGACAATGAAGGCGTCTGGCAAGGGGTTCCCCTCCAGCGTGGCGGCCATGTCCTGCAGGCCGTTGTTCTGCAGGAGTTCTTTCAAGGCCTGGTCGCGCGGGACGAACAGCGCTTCGCGCACGCCGGCTTGCGCCTTGAGCTTGGCGCGCAGCAAGGCTATGTCCTGGGCGCCGGCGTTGCGCGCCAGAAATAGCGTCAATTGCGGTTCACCTACGGAATCTCCGACCCAGGGGCGCAGGTTGTCGAGCACGGCGTAAAGCCCGGCCGGCAGACTCAGGGTCACGCCGATCACCAATACGGTGAGCAGGTTGGAGAAGGGCGCGCGCGCCAGACGGCGTATCGCCTGGCCCAGTGTGCGAAGATGCAGCGCCAGCCAGTTCATGCTTGTAGCGCCCCATGGTCGAGCGTGAGCACCCGAGCGCCGGAGCGCGCGATGAAATGCTCGTCGTGGGTGGCCACCAGCACGGTGACGCCGA
>JAIOJO010000124.1 GCA_019911985.1 Sulfuricellaceae bacterium
GTCTTGTTGTATACATTGTATTTGCCGGAAGGCTTTTTCATCGGAATCCGCTTGATCTCTTTTAGGGTGAGGGCATCGTACACCACAATCGCGCCGTCCATATCCCAAACGCTAACCAAGGCATACCGGCCGTCGCGGGTGAACTCCACGTGAGCCGAAATCTTGCCCGGCGCGGGACGCAGGGTGGCGACGATTTCCAGGGTTTTCTTGTCGATCACCTGCATGGCGCCCTTATTCGGGCCGAAGAAAACGTCCACCCAGGCATAGGGCGAGTTCTCATGGCTGCGCATGAAAAAACCGGGGCCTAGGGTTTTAATGTGCTTAACCGTTTTCCAGGTATCCATATCGATCACGCTCACCATGCCCTCTTTCAGATTAGGCGTGGCGAACACCGTATGGCCTTTATAATCCCAAGTGATGGCTGAAGCCAGGTGGGGCATTCCAGGCAGATCGACTTCGGCGACGACCTTGCCGCTATCCAAATCCAGTACCTCCCCTTTCTTGGCATTGCGGGCCGTGGCCACGAGGTGGCGATAGGAAGGGTCGAAAAAAAAGTCATCCAGGTAATCCTCGGCTCGAATCCGGCGGATCGGAAATTGCCGTGTTTCCACTGTCATACCCTGGTTGGCCGGATCGTAATCGCGTCGCCACGTGCTCTTGGCCGTCGCCGGTTCCCGGTAGGAAATCTCCCACACCTCGGGCACGTCTTTCAAGGCCACGATAAAACTTTGCCGCGGCTCGGCCTGGTAGACCGCCGACACCCGGGAGCTCTGCCCATTTTCGCCGGCCACCGGTATCACACGCATCAGGGATAAATCCGAAGCATCCAATAGCACCAGGGTATGAGGCAGATAATTGCCCACCAACACATACTTTCCGTCGCCGGACACGGCCAGGTTACGGGTATTAATACCAGCCCTGATTTCCGCAACGATCTTCAGATTGTAGATATCGAATTTACTAATCCAGCCGTCGCGCGAAGCAAAATACACATATCGCCCGTCATGGGAAAATTTCGGCCCGCCGTGAAGGGCGAAGCGGGTTTGAAAGCGGTAAATCGGCTCGAACTTGTCTCCGTCGAGAATGGTGGCATGATGATCACCCGTCTCCACCACCACAAACAGATTGAGGGGATCGGCCTTAAACACCGGCTTGTCCGGCAGGCTGCCGGGAGCGAAATTTTCAATGCGTGAATGCCGGATTTCGTTGGCGCCCCAAACCGGCTCCTGCTTCGGCGGCGTGTAGATATAGTCCGCCAGCGCCTGGATTTCCTCCTTGCTCAGCTTCTCGCCGAAAGCGGGCATTTGCGTGGCGGCACGGCCTTCGCCGATCGTTTTGACCGCCTCCGGGCGACGCAAGCGCTCCAGGTTCTCCGGCAATAGTGCAGGCCCCATGCCCCCCAAGCGATCCGCACCATGGCAGGAGGCGCAGTGCTGAGTAAACAGTTTCGGGGCATCGATAGCGGCATATGAAACGTTCAGGGAAAACAAACCGAGCACAAAGGCGAAAAGGCGTAATGACACAGTAGGCTACCTCCGAGTAAACCGCACACCTCATAATGAAATGAGGGGCGGGTTAGTAAAGTTCATCGAAAAATGGGGCTCGCATCCAGCGAACAGGCCAGACATCTGCCTGCCACTACCGGTCATGCCCCGAGTATAAATCATCGTGGCGCTCGCGTCCGGATGGCCGGAAGAGGTAAATAGGCGCCGAAAGTAAGCATGCAGCCATGGCTTTAACGGCCACCGCAACGGGTCTTCCCAATCCCCTCATTTGTCCTTGAGCGTTTTTTCATTCAGTGAAAATACAAAACGTTTTATCCGGTGGGCGTTAAGCTCTTCTTTGCGTAAACTATCCTGCTTAAAAGCGCAAACGTCTACCCTCGGGATCAAGAAAAATGAACTCCACCAGCATTCAGGATCGGCTTAACACCGCCATTAAGCTCCATTCAGCGGGACATATTGAGCAGGCAGAGCCGATCTATCGTCAAGTCCTGGCCGCTGACCCCAGACAACCGGATGCGCTTCATTTGCTCGGCGTTATCGCGCATCAACGAGGCAATCCAAGCGCCGCCCTGCCTTTGATAGAGCAGGCGATCCAGTTGCGGCCCAGGGAAGCCCCTTACCGGAACAACCGGGGCTTGGTGCTGGACGCGCTAGGCCGGCAGAATGTAGCGTGGGAATAAAGTGAAAACTATCGGCGTACCCGGCAAATTCGTGGCAAAAGCTAACCGGAGTCCCGCTATTCAATCCGGCGCATCGGATGCCGTACGGAATGAACAGGCTGAAAGCCACACCGATAGGCTATGCAGCTTCCCGCCGATCGAGGATACACGCGCGAAGGTTCTTATCCTCGGGAGCATGCCGGGAAAAGAGTCCCTCCGGGCTGGCCAATACTATGCACATCGCCGCAACGCCTTTTGGCCGATCATGGGCGAACTGTTGGGCGCTGACCCGGCATTGCCTTACGAATCGAGAATCCGGCTGCTGAAGTCTGCCGGCATAGCGGTGTGGGATGTGCTGGCCTCATGCACCCGCGTGAGCAGCCTCGATTCCGATATCGAAGAAGCCCATGCAAACGACTTTGAGTCATTCTTCTTGACCCATCCGGGCATCACACATGTCTTTTTCAACGGCGCCATGGCCGAAAAGTACTTCCGAACGCTGGTGCTGCGTTTGCTCGAACCTCGGCTGCTGCGTTACCAGCGCCTCCCGTCAACCAGTCCGGCCCACGCGGCTATATCCTACAAGCAAAAGCTGGATGCCTGGAAAGTTGTCATCCCAACAGACCGGCAGCCATCCGCCCATCAAAGCCCGAGTATTGGCAGCCAATTTTAGTCTGGGTCGTGCAATTCGACGCCGTAAAACCGCAGCTTTAGTTCCTTGAGCTGGTCGCGTAATTCGGCGGCCTTTTCGAATTCCATATTCTTCGCGCAGGCCAGCATATCTTTCTCTATTTTTTTCAATTGCTTGAGCAATTGCTTCTCGGTCATGTGCTGGTAAATGGCCTGTTGCTGCGCCGCCTTCAATTCTTGTTTCGCTTCGTCGGGGTTGTACATGCCCTCGATAATGTCCTTGATGCGTTTCGTCACGCCTTTCGGAGTGATGCCATGGGCAAGATTATGGGCGATTTGCTTATTGCGCCGCCGTTCGGTTTCATCGATGGCAATACGCATGGATTTGGTGATTTTGTCGCCGTAAAGGATAGCCATTCCGTTGATATGCCGCGCCGCCCGGCCGATAGTCTGTATCAGCGAACGTTCCGAGCGGAGGAAACCTTCTTTGTCCGCATCAAGTATCGCCACCAAGGATACCTCCGGAATATCCAAGCCTTCCCGCAATAGGTTGATGCCCACCAGAACGTCGAATATTCCTAGGCGCAGATCGCGGATAATTTCCACCCGTTCCACCGTATCGATATCGGAATGCAGGTAGCGCACTTTGATGCCGTGGTCGCCGAGATAATCGGTCAAGTCCTCCGACATGCGCTTGGTCAATGTGGTTATCAACACGCGCTCGCCCCGTGCAATGCGCAAACTCACCTCCGACATCACATCGTCCACTTGCGTAGCCACAGGGCGCACTTCCACCATCGGGTCCACCAGCCCGGTCGGCCGCACCACCTGCTCCACCACTTGGCCGGTATGCTCCGCTTCGTATACGGATGGCGTGGCCGAGACGAAAACGGTCTGGCGCATCATTTGCTCGAATTCTTCGAAGCGCAGCGGACGGTTGTCCATCGCACTGGGCAGGCGGAAACCGTAGTTCACCAGATTTTCCTTGCGCGCCCGGTCGCCCTTATACATGCCGCCGACCTGCGGCACGGTGACGTGGGATTCGTCTATAAACATCAAGGCATTGGGAGGAAGATAGTCGAGCAGGGTCGGAGGGGGTTCGCCCGGTTTTCGGCCGGAAAGATGGCGAGAGTAATTCTCGATACCTTTGCAGAACCCGAGTTCATTGAGCATTTCCAGATCGAAGCGGGTGCGCTGCTCGATGCGTTGCGCCTCCACCAGCTTGTTCTCACGGATATAAAAGGCGAGGCGCTCGCGCAACTCCTCCTTGATCGCCTCGATTGCACGCAACACGGTGTGGCGCGGGGTCACATAATGGCTGGAGGGGTAAACGGTAAAGCGCGGGATTTTCTGCAGGATATGGCCGGTTAGCGGATCGAATACCGACAGCGTTTCTATCTCGTCATCGAACAAGGTAATGCGTAGCGCCGACTCAGAGTTTTCCGCCGGAAATACATCGATCACGTCGCCCCGCACCCGAAATGCGCCGCGATGAAAATCCAGTTCGTTGCGTTCGTACTGCATTTCGCTGAGCCGTTTGAGGATATCGCGCTGCCCCATGCGCTCGCCTTGGCGCAAATGCAGAATCATGCCATGGTAATCCACCGGGTCGCCGATGCCGTAGATGCACGATACCGTCGCCACGATCACGCTATCCTCGCGCTCCAACAAGGCTTTGGTGGCGGATAGCCGCATCTGCTCGATATGCTCGTTAATACTGGAGTCTTTTTCGATGAACATATCCCGCGAAGGAACGTAGGCCTCGGGCTGGTAATAATCGTAGTAGGAAACGAAATATTCCACCGCATTTTCCGGAAAAAATTCGCGCATTTCCGCATACAACTGTGCCGCTAAGGTCTTATTCGGCGCCATCACGATGGCTGGCCGCCCCGTCCGGGCGATGACGTTGGCCATGGTATAGGTTTTGCCGGAACCAGTAACGCCGAGCAGGGTCTGGAACAGCAAGCCATTCTCTATGCCCTCCACCAATTGTTCAATCGCGGCAGACTGGTCGCCGGCCGGCGGAAAAGGTTGGTGCAGGCGAAACGGGCTATTGGGAAAAGTTGCGATCACGAGTAGAATTGCACGGTTTTAACGAACTTATGATATTACCACGCGCGGGGTATTTCCGCGTTTTATGCCAAAGGAAGGAATTGTGGAACTTTCACAGCGTGTTCAGGCCATCAAGGAATCCCCCACCCTAGCCGTCACTGCCCGCGCCGCCAAGCTCAAGGCGGAAGGCCGGGATATTATCGGCCTGGGTGCCGGCGAACCGGATTTCGACACGCCACAGCACATCAAGGACGCCGCCATTGCGGCGATCAATAACGGCTTCACAAAATATACCCCAGTCGGAGGCATCCCTAGCCTGAAAAATGCGATCGCCGCAAAATTCAAGCGCGACAACGGATTAGACTACTCGGTAGGGGAAATTATCGTCGGCGTCGGCGGCAAACAGTGCATCTTCAACTTAGCCTTGGCGGTGCTCAACCCAGGCGACGAAGTGATCATTCCCGCCCCCTTTTGGGTCTCCTACGCCGACATCGCCAGGGTGGCAGAAGCCAAACCGGTGATCGTCAGTTGCGGCATCGAACAGGGCTTCAAGATCAGCCCGGCCCAATTGAACGCGGCCATCACAGCCAAAACCAAGCTATTCATCATCAACAGCCCCTCCAATCCGACCGGAGCGGTCTATTCCCTGGCCGAACTCAAGGCGCTGGGCGAGGTGTTGCGCAAACATCCCCACGTTCTCATCGCAACCGACGATATGTACGAACACGTCAATTTAGCCGGCGCGGCATTCTCCAACATACTCAACGCCGCCCCCGGCCTGCGCGACCGGACCGTCGTTCTCAATGGCGTATCCAAAGCCTACTCCATGACGGGTTGGCGCATCGGCTATGCGGCAGGGCCGGAAAAAATCATCAAGGCGATGGAAATCCTCCAGTCCCAATCCACCTCGAATCCCACCTCGATCTCCCAGGTGGCCGCGCAAGCCGCGTTAGACGGGGATCAAGCGTGCATAACACCCATGGTCACAGCCTTCCGCGAACGCCACGATTTCGTGGTACGCCGATTCAATGAAATCAGTGGATTGACTTGCATCAAGGCCGGCGGCGCATTCTACGCTTTCCCGGATGCGCGGGTAGCCATAGCCGACTTGCACCGCCGCGGCATCATCGCCGAAGCGACCGACCTGGCACTATCCGAATATTTGCTGGAAAAAGCGGGTGTAGCCGTCGTTCCCGGATCAGCCTTCGGCGCAGAGGGCTATTTTCGGATATCGTTCGCTACCTCCATGGCGAATCTGGAAAGTGCGCTGGAGCGAATTCAAACGGCCTTGGCTTAGACATCCCTAAGAATTTCCCTTATCCGTTAGTAAGGCATCCGCTTAGAACAAGCGGATGCCTCTGTCGTATAACGCATCGCCATCACCTCCGACACTGACAATACACTTTAAAAATAAAGTGATAGAAATATTCCCACACCTCCATTAACGCCATAGGGGCCGATCACGGGGTCACAAATAATTTACAAAAATTTAACACTTTTAGGGTTGTCAGCCAAATCGCATTGTCATATCGTTATATTCCCCAAAGATAATACAAGTAACTGCAAAGTGCCTTATCGTAAACCGGGAGATACACCATGGATATGCACGCGTTTATTCAGGCCGAAGCACTAATACATCAATTCCGTAAAACCATTCCGGGTTCGTCCCATACCGCCCGATCCATTGACCGTAATGACCCGTGGAATAAGGTGGCCGCTTTCGCCAAAGGTGATGGCTATACCGACATGGCGAATAAACTGGAGCACATTTGGGTCGAAAAAGCAGAAGACTTTAAGCAGTAATCGAAAAACCATGCTTGGGCATGCCGCACTCTGAAGGACGGCGAGCAACGAGCAAACGGTTTTCTATTCTTAGCGTGGACTTTCTTGCCTTTCAGGGGCTTCATCTGGGTCTATAGCCTTACTTCTACAGCCCGCCAATCGGGTGATTTGTACATCGAATAGGCCTCAATTACTTTCTTTGCATTCAAAACGGGCCGTCACAACCATGGCATGGCTACATAAATTAGCAATTCTTCAGTCTAAGGTCTCCAGTCATCATCGCTTTCAATCTCCCCGCATTGTCTTGCCGACTCTTTTTGATAATCGCCCATTGCATTAGCATTTAATTATTTATTAATTCAAAACAAATAATTGCAAATAATTCATAGTTGGCTTATCGTCAGAACGTAACCAGTACTAAAGTACCAATTCCACCATCAACAAACCGGGGCACCCATCATGGACATGCGCGCTTTCATCCAAGCGGAGACCTTAATTCAACGTTTCCGCAAAACCATTCCTACCTCAACCCAGACAGCCCGTTCGATTGACCGAAACGACTCATGGAACAAGGTTGTCGCCTTTGCTCGCGATGAAGGGTATAGCGATATAGCCGCCCAATTGGAAGTTATTTGGCGGGAATATATGACAGATGAACCCGAATGAACTTTGCAACGCCGGCACGTCTCCTAAAGAATACCAGGGGGAAACTCTAGTGTTTGGCATCACCCTTGTCGAGCTCCGAACCGCCTTCATCCTGATCGATCGGCCATAGCTCATGCCCGTCCAGCATCAATCTATAGCGAGCTTCCGCCGCATCTATCTGGGCTAAGGTTGCGCTTAGCGACGCATCCAAGGCTTGCCGCCGCGCCATCAAAACTTCCGTTAAACCCGCCTCGCCGAGAGCATAGGCACGGCCCATTAAATCGGCATTCCCCTGCATCGCTTCTTGCACGCTCCGCATGGTTTTCCAGCTAGCGTAAGATGAAGTCGCCGTAGCATAGCTATTCATGGCTTCAGCTTCTAACTTGCGCAATACGGCCGCTTCCCTGCTGGACGCCATATTTGCCTGTGCTTCAACCCCTTCAGCCATGGCGGCGCGCCCTGATCCGGGCAGCGGTATCTGTACATTCACGCCGACCACCCGCTCCGCGCCATCGCGGTCGGAAACAAATCGCAGCCCCAAGGTCGGATCGGGAAGCCTGTCAGCCTGGCTGCGGCTCGCATTCAAGCGCCAGCGCTTGGTTTCTCCCCGCGCCAAGCCCAGCTCATGGTTGTGCATCAGAATGCGCTCACGCCAATACTCCGCCGAGGTCGACAACGGTTTGGGCGGAGCTAAAGCGGGATTGCTCGGCAAAGTTATCCCGCGGAAACGTTGAGTAATATTTGTCGAGGCAATTTGCTCGCGCATCCGGGCTTGCTGCCATTGCGCTTCGGCCTGGGCCAAGGCTGCTTCAGACAACATGGCATCTAACTTGGCGGCATCGCCAGCCCGTACACGCTTATGGGCATTGTCCAACTGCTGCTTCAGCGTGCCGATTTGGCCCTGCCATTGTTCTGCCGTGAAATGCTCGCGGTACCAAGCAAACCAGAGCGACAACAAACTGCGGCCAGCTTCGTGCAAGGCATCGCCGTGCGCCAACGAAGCTTGCTCTACGCCATGCGTTCCCAGCTCACGGTCGATAGCCGCCTTGTTCGGCAGGCGGATCGGCCTTTCCAGATCGACTTCCCACTCGCGGAAGCCTTGGGACGGCTCACGCACCGAACGATGCTGTGACATTAAGCGCACGCTGTATTCGTAAGGCCCTGCATTCAAATGGCGCTGGTTGGCCTCCTCCAAGTCGATACCGGAACGGGCCGCCATGACCCCCGGGTACTCCGACATTACTTTTAATACCATATCCTGCGGCGGTAAATCGGGGAAGTTATTAGCCTCCCTTCCCTGCGATGGATTCATGACTAAGGCTAAAAAAACAAACAGCATTTTCCTCATTGGAAACTCCCAAATTCGATGATCGGCGATATCCAGTAAACAATGTCTGCATTCCCCAATTCTTGTCGCAGGGAAACAAGCAGTGATTTGGCATCCTCGTCGTTCATAACCACATTCATTTGCACCCGGCGCGCGCGGCCCCGTACCTGCTCAAGTAGGCTTTGCAGCTTGTCATTGCGGCCATGTCCCTCGATCCGGAGGGTTGTAAAGCCGCTCGCTAGAGTCGCTTGGCCCAGCAGGAAATCGACAATGTTTTCTTCCAGCGACTGCGGGAACACCAGCGTAAGGCAACAGTTTTTCGGGTTCATGCGCCGATCTCCTTTTTTTCAGTGCCGAAGCGGCGGTACAAAATCGGTAACAAGACCAGTGTCAGCAGAGTCGAGGTCACCAAGCCTCCGATGACGACGATCGCCAAAGGCTTCTGAATTTCCGACCCTGGCCCGCTGGCAAAAAGCAAAGGAACCAGACCAAACGCCGCTATAGTGGCCGTCATCAATACCGGACGTAAACGGCGCTTAGCGCCCTCAACCACAATTTCATCCAGCGCCATGCCCTGATCGCGCAACTGGTTGAAATAAGACACCAAAACCACTCCGTTGAGGACAGCAATACCCAGCAGGGCGATAAAGCCGACCGATGCCGGCACCGAGAGATACTCTCCCGCCAACAACAGCGCAAACACGCCGCCGATCAAAGCAAAAGGAATATTGGCGAACACCAGCAAGGCTTGCCGTACCGATCCGAAGGTGGCGAAAAGCAGTAGGAAAATCAAGCCCAATGCAATAGGAACAACCACGGCCAAGCGGGAAGCCGCCCGCTGCTGGTTCTCAAACTGGCCTCCCCACACGGTACGATAACCCTCGGGAAAGAGCACTTTCGCCGCAACGGCGCGTTTAGCTTCTTCGACAAAGCCAACCAGATCGCGACCGCGCACGTTTGCCTGCACCACCACCATTCGCGTAGCATTCTCCCGGTCGATTTTGACCGGCCCGTCTACCCGTTCCAGCTTGGCGACCGACGACAGTGGAATGACCTCGCCGCTCGCCAAACTCAGGCGCAGACCGGAAAACTTAGCAGGCGATAGACGCACATCGTCACTGCCGCGCAACAACAATGGCGTTCGGCG
The DNA here is from genome assembly GCA_019911985.1 of Sulfuricellaceae bacterium. Lineage (GTDB taxonomy): Bacteria > Pseudomonadota > Gammaproteobacteria > Burkholderiales > UBA9220 > JAIOJO01. The sequence goes on from JAIOJO010000124.1 coordinate 9,748, forward strand.
ACCGCCCTCAACCACGATACCCAATGAGCGCCCCTCCAACTGAGCGCGCAAATCACTTTCAATAGTATCCACATCCAAGCCCAGACGCCCCGCAGCCAAGCGGTCGATAGCGACTCGGAGATACTGAACGCCTTCATTTTTCACGGTATAGACGTCTTCGCTGCCTTTAACACCCTTGAGCGTTTCCTCGATCTGTCCCGCCAAGCGGTTCAGCACCGGCAAATCCGCCCCGAACACTTTCACCGCCACATCGCCGCGCACGCCGATGATCATCTCGGAAACCCGCATTTCAATCGGCTGGGTAAAGCTGTAAGACACCCCCGGGAACTGGTCCATCACTTGACGCAACCGGTCGATCAGCCACGCCTTGTCCGGCTTACGCCATTCATTACGGGGTTTCAGCACCAGAAAGGTATCGGTTTGGTTAAGCCCCATCGGGTCTAGGCCCAATTCATCCGAACCGGCCCGCGCCACCACCCCTTTTACTTCAGGTACCTGTTGCATAATCGCTTGCTGGATGCGCAAGTCGATGGCGGCCGATTGCTCCAAATTGATGGATGGCAGTTTTTCCACGCCGATAATAATGTCGCCCTCATCCATCGTCGGCATAAACGCTTTGCCGAGCAAGCCGTAAGCCCCCACAGTCAAAATCAGCAGAGCCAGCGCACCCAGCACAAGCTTTTTGGCATTGGCCAACGACCAGCGCAACACCGGCAAGTAAAGCGCATTCAACTTACGCACCAGCCAGGGGTCTTCGTGAGCGCCCTTTTTTAACGCAAAGGAGGCCAACACCGGGATCACTGTCAACGCCAAAATAAGCGAGCCGCTTAAGGCAAAAATAATGGACAAGGCTACCGGGATGAAGAGCTTCCCTTCCAAACCTTGCAAGCTGAGCAGCGGCAAAAAAACGATCACGATGATGAGGATGCCGGAGGCTACCGGCACGGATACCTCGCGCACCGCACGGTATATAAGATGCAGATGAGGCAAACCGCGGTCGCGATGCGCGAGATGGGAAACGATATTTTCCACAACCACCACCGCCGCATCCACCAGCATGCCGATGGCAATGGCCAGGCCACCCAAGCTCATCAAGTTGGCCGACATATTGAACTGCTGCATCAGGATGAACGTCACCAAGGCCGCCAAGGGCAAGGTTACCGCCACAACCAGCGCCGCCCGAAGGTCGCCTAAAAAAAGCAGCAGCAAGATCACGACCAGGACTATGGCTTCGAACAAAGCCTCGGAAACCGTGCCAACCGCGTGTTCCACCAGCTTGCCTCGGTCATAAAACACCTTCACTTCCACGCCCTTAGGCAAAGTAGGCGCTAGTTCCTTTAATTTAGCGCGCACACCGTTGACCACTTGTTGCGCATTGGCCCCGCGCAGACCCAATACTAGGCCCTCGACAGCCTCTCCTTCGCCATTGCGGGTAACAGCACCGTAGCGGGTAAGATGGCCGATCCTAACCTGCGCGATGTCACCGATCCGAACCGGTGCGCCATTGCGGCTGACGACCACGACGGCACGGACATCCTCGATAGTGCGGATATTCCCCTCTGCGCGCACCAGCAAGGCTTCCTCGCCCTCTTGCAAGCGGCCTGCACCATCGTTGCGATTATTCATTTCCAGCGCTTGTTGCAGCATACCCATGGAAATGCCGCGGCCATTCATTGCGGTATTGTCAGGCACCACTTCAAAACTGCGAACCAAGCCGCCCAGGGAATTGACATCGGCCACACCGGGAAGCGTCCGTAGCGCGGGGCGAATGACCCAATCGAGCAGGCTGCGTTTTTCCATTGCCGACAAGCCTCCGCCTTCAATGGTAAACATAAACATTTCGCCGAGCGGCGTGGTTATTGGAGCCAGGCCGCCGGAAACCCCCATCGGCAAATCCTTGACGATATTATTCAGCCGCTCGGAAACTTGCTGACGCGCCCAATAAATATCGGTGCCATCATGAAAATCAATGGTAATGTCGGCCAAGGCGTATTTGGACACCGAACGCAGAATCTTTTGCTTTGGAATCCCCAACATTTCCAGTTCAATGGGTGCCGTAATTCGGGCTTCGACTTCTTCAGGCGTCATCCCGGGCGCCTTCATAATTAATTTGACCTGGGTGGACGACACATCGGGAAAAGCATCGATGGGAAGATTTTTAAATGCATATCCACCCGCTCCGATCAACAGCAACGTGGCCAGCAGCACTAATAGGCGCTGACTGAGAGAGAACTCGATTATTCGCGCCAACATCACTCGCCCCCGCCCAAACCCATCCAGGATGCCTTCAGGGCCGATACGCCGGTCACGGCGATACGTTCGCTCCCTTTGAGCTTGGCCTCGACCGTGCTGAACTGCGCCATTTCTTGGATAACCCTTACCAAGCAAAGCGCAAAACCATTCTTGGTCTGCACAAAGAGATAAGTTTTTCCCTGGCTCCGCACCAGAGCCGCATTGGGAACGACCCATAGGCCTTTTTGATTGCCGGGAACGCTAACCAGAGCTTCAATATATTGCCCAGCCTGTAGATTTTCCGTGCCGCGAGTGATTTCCGCACGAACCAGTACTGTTTGATTCGCGGGATTAAGTTGACGGCCAAGCGAGACTATTTTTCCCGCGGCCTGCTGCGCCACCAGCGTAATCAGGGCGCCTACTTTCAATTTACTCGCGAGATCCACAGTCGCCTGAAACTCTAGCCACAGCGGCGACAGCTTCGCCACTTTGAACAAGGGCGCAGAGGCCTCGGTACGCTGACCGACCGTAGCCATCTGCTCCAGAACCGTTCCGTCAATCGGCGAAACCACATCTAGAGAAGCACTCAAGTGCCGGCTGGATTGCAAACGCCGCACGGCCTCTCCAGACATGCCGTACAGCCGCAAACTTTGCTCCATTTGGGCCAGCATTGCATCTGCCTGGGTCGCGGCTCCGCGGGTGGTTAGATATCGGCCTTCGGAAATAATCCCATCCCTAAACAACGACTCGTCGCGCTTCAAACCCTGCCCGGCTAGTTGCGCTTGAATATAAGCGGTCAGAAATTCCCGTTGCGCCGCGATCAAGCCTGGACTCTGTATCCGTGCCAGCACTTGCCCTTTCTTGACCGTTTGATTTACCGTCACAGGCAAAGCCTCAACCACGCCCGCCACCGAAACGCTGACAAGTTGCAGTTGGCCGTTCGGAACCACAACCTGGCCAGGCAAACTCACGCCATTACCGCTAGCCGCCGCAGACAAAGCTTGGGTTGTGATACCCATTTTGCTAGCCTGGTTCTCTGAAATACGAATTTCATCACTGGCCGCTGCCATCTGTACGACGGCGAATATCGCCATCAATGCTGCGCACACCACAGTAATTTTTGTCATTACGAACTCCCCAAAGCCATCCAATTTAGCGGACAGCAGCTACTTCTACCCCAGGTTACCCCGGTATAGAAATCGAATTAATTTCTCACTTCAAAAAATTAAGGAGCCTCTGATTAAGTCGCACGGGGATCGCGTTGCGTCAAAAGCCGGTGGCTGCAAGGCGCGCGACGCCGGTCGTAGCCAGCCTACGATGCCAAGGAGCGCAACGCCGCAGACGCCGGCTTTTGACACAACCCT
>JAIOJO010000125.1 GCA_019911985.1 Sulfuricellaceae bacterium
ATCCGAATCTTCCGCGAGTATGAACGCGGCGTCGTTTTCACCCTTGGGCGCTTCTGGCAGGTGAAGGGACCCGGTTTGGTGATAATCGTTCCGGCCATCCAGCAGGTGGTCAGGGTCGATCTGCGCACTGTCGTATTGGAGGTGCCTACCCAGGACGTGATCTCGCGGGACAACGTATCCGTAAAAGTCAGCGCAGTAGTTTATTTCCGCGTAGTCGATCCGCAAAAGGCCATTATCCAAGTGGTCGATTTCCTCAACGCCACAAGCCAGTTGGCGCAGACGATGTTGCGGTCGGTGTTGGGCAAACACCTGTTGGACGATATGCTTTCGGAGCGCGAGAGGCTGAACCTGGACATCCAACAAGCGCTGGACGCGCAAACGGATACCTGGGGCATCAAAGTCTCCAACGTCGAAATCAAGCAGGTCGACTTGACCGAATCCATGATACGGGCGATCGCCAGGCAAGCCGAGGCGGAGCGCGAGCGCCGGGCCAAAGTCATTCATGCGGAAGGCGAGTTGCAGGCTTCGGAAAAGCTGTTCCAGGCGGCCAAGATACTGGCGCAAGAGCCGCAGGCCATTCTGCTGCGCTATCTGGAAACGCTCACCGTGATCGGCGCGGACAAAAACACCACCGTCGTGTTTCCGTTGCCGATGGATCTTGTCGCCCCCTTAATGAAAAAAATGAATCCCGGTACGAACCGGGAGGCGGCCCCCTAGACCGCGGGAGGGTGCCGTCGAACAGCATGAATAAAAAACGTAAAACGCATCCTGCTTCGCCGGGCACGGCTTGTTCCGCCTGCGGTGCGGTTTCGCATGGTCGCCAATATGCCCGAGCGGGGGATCGCCATCTTTGCGAGCATTGTTTTCTCGATGGCCGCAAGATGTTGGTTGGATTGGAGAGCGATCCCTACGAAATGTTCGTCGAATCGCTTGCCGAGGCGCTGGACTTGCGGGAGCGCGAAACCGGACTCCATTCCAAGCGGGTTGCCGCGCATACCCTGCTGCTGGCGCGCCATTTCTACCGCGGAATGAAGGATCTGCGGGAAATCTACTGGGGCAGTCTGCTCCACGATATCGGCAAAATCGGCGTTCCCGATGCCGTGCTGCTCAAGCCCGGCAAGCTGACGGCGGAAGAGTGGCTCATCATGCAGCAGCACCCGCGCAACGGCCACGCGATCCTGCAAAAGCTTTCCCACCTCGCCATGGCGGCGGAAATCGTGCTTTGCCACGAGGAGCGCTATGATGGTTCGGGCTACCCCGCCGGGCTGAAGGGCGAGGCGATTCCACTGCCGTCCAGGCTCTTTGCGGTCATCGACACGCTAGACGCGATGACCTTCGACCGCCCCTACCGCAAGGCCATGCCCTTCGATGCCGCGAAAGCGGAAATCCTTCGCATGTCCGGCAGCCAGTTCGATCCCCAGGCCGTCGAGACTTTCCTGCGGGAAGAGGAAACGCTGCGGGAGATGACCGTGCTGGAATTTCCTGGAGAATGAGCTGCCGCGTGCTTGGGGCTTAGTTACAAGCCGCTTCGGCATATCCTTGGCGCGAGCAATGGCAGTCGCTCAGACAGAATAGAGGGTGCGTGCAAGTAGGCAACAATAGAGGGATCACCGGCACCCGGCCTTCGTGTACCACGACGAAACCGCACCGAGGTCCGTCATGCGGTCGGCAGAAAGCGGGCCGAGGTAATAGAGGTGATCGTCGCTGGAGGATAAGCTCAGGTAGGCACGGGTTGTCGAATAAAAGCGATAGTTATAAATTTCCTGCGTTTCCGTATTGACTCCGCTGGGGGAAAATAAATCGGGGTGGGCGTTTTCGGCCCAGGTGAAAAGGCAGTCCAGTGGTGTTGGGGTAACGACGGCTGGCGGTGCGGCAAGTACTGGCACCTGGCTCGTGCCGAGGTCGAGGAAGCCTTGTGCGCTTGGCCCGACCACTCTGACTGGGGTTGTGGCGCTTGTAGTCGTATTGTTGCCGATCTGTCCATCCATATTATCCCCCCACACCCATGCGCTTCCGTCTATTTCCAGCGCGAGGCTATCATCTCCACCAGAGGAGATGGTGGAGACGTCGGTCAAACCCAAAACGGGCGTGGGAGTACTCGAGCAGGGAATGTTTTTTCGGCCGAAAACGCTAGTGCAGACACTCGCGCTTGCATAACCTAGCTGCCCTTTGCTATTCCATCCCCATGCCCATACCGTGCCGTCCGATCTCAGCGCGAGACTATGGTTGTCTCCGGCGGCAATGGCAACTACGCCGGTAAGTCCTGGAACAGGTTTCGGTACGGACGAATTGCTTGTTGTTCCGTCCCCGAGTTGTCCGCCATCGTTCAAGCCCCACGTCCACACGGTTCCGTCCGCTCTTAGCGCGAGCACATGATAAGAACCTGATGCGACTGCAAGCACTTTGTCGAGCCTGGCAACTTTTATCGGGGTTTTCGAGCAGTTGTCCATATAGGGCACTCCAAATACATGGTACGAACATTGATCGTTCGTAACCGTACCGAGTTGCCCATATTTATTGCTACCCCAGGCCATCACGGTGCCGTCTTGCAATAAGGCGATCATGTGTAATCCCCCGACTGCAATCGCCTTGGCGCTTGTAATCCCCGTGGCTTGAACCGGGGTCGATGAGGCCGTGCCGTTGCTGCCGTCTCCAAGTTGCAGTGCTTCGTCTCCGCCCCATGACCAGACCGTTCCGTCCGCCTTCAGTGCGGCCGAGAAACCCTCGCCCGCCGCCAAGGCACTCACCCCGCTGATGCCGCTGACTTGCGTGGGGGGCATCCCGAGGAAGGCGACCGTTCCGGTTCCCAGTGCCCCGTTTAGGCTGCTTCCCCATGACCAGACGGTGCCATCGGCTTTCAGCGCCAAGACATGGTAACTGGCCGAAAGACCGATTACTTCGGAAACGCCGACAATTTTTACGGGTGTATAGCTGTAAGGATAATAGGTGCTCTTGCCTAGAGAGTCATACCGGTTATTGCCCCAGCCCCACACCGTCCCGTCCGACCTGAGCCCCAGCGAGAAAAGTATGCCCGCTGCTACAAGGGGTTTAGTTTTAATTATCGGGATAGATTTGACCATGATCGCGATTTTGTCTGTAACAGTGGCCCCATTTTCGGTAAACCTCACCGTAAGCGATATGGGCGTGTCTCCTATTGCTTCGCTGGTAAATATATTTCCGTTTTTAAGCGAAAGAAGCTGACGGTTCGAGGAAGATATCGAGGCAACGACCGTCTCGCCTGCAACAATGTTTCCGTTATTTAGCGAAGTAAGATTGGGATTCGAGGGGGATACGGCAACGACGAGAGCTTTGCTAGAGCCGTCGCTGTAGACGGCAGTTACCGTTCCCATCGGGACGGTTGTGCTTGAATCGACGCTTTGCGGCCACCCGCCGAACGTGAGCGAGATGGGTATCGGGCCGGCGGGGGCTCCGTTTAGCCACGGCTTGATCGTTTGGTAAGCCACGTCGAACCTGGAAAAACTGGCTGTCTGAAGATGTGTGCAAACCTGAATAATATCTCCACCGATCACCCCGCCTCGCAGATAGCAGCCCTGAGTGTCGCAGGTGAATAGACCGCCACCACTGCTGCCTGGTTGCAGGACGCCTTCGCCGATGCCTATGCTCCACGCGCTAGAAACAGTAATTCCATTCGCTGAGAAGGTCGTGGAGGGGGGCGTATTCACCGCGCCCAAAGCGATTTTCTTTACATCACCGTAAGGGTGGCCGATGCTGACGATAGGGTACCCGGAAGTCAGTGGATCGCTGTTCCATCCCGAGAAGGACGATCCCGTCGGAGGGGCGTCATTCAAGAGCAGGAAAGAATAGTCGTTGTCGGAATTGCTGCTGAGGAGTTGCGCCCCGTTGCTGAGCTTGACCTCACCCAACGGTGCTCCGCTATTGTTGGCGCTACAGCTTGCATATTGCAGATTCCAGAGGGTTACCACGGTATCCGCCACCGCTTGGTTGCCAATGCAGTGGTTTGCCGTGTAAACATAGGGCTTATGGCTGTGTGCGATGTCCGCCAGCATCGTTCCCGAGCAGGCGTAGGTATTCCCATTCCGAGTGAAGAGAATCTTCATGACGGAGGCCCCGGTGGCTTGTTGCACGGTGGTTCTTGCACAGGCTATATCCACCGCGCAGCTTGCCGTTTCCGGATAGATGTTGGCGAAGCCATTGCCATTCGCCGACAGCGGATCGGTGTCGATATGGGACACGACGGGTATGAAAATGTCGCCCTCGCGATAACGATAACCCACGGGGGTGTCCAGCAGGAGCGTCAAGGTGTCACCGTCCGAGATCGATGACCACGATAAGCCGTCCAACCGCTTCAACTCCGACTCGGCCTTTCCCGATCCGGAAACGGAGAGTACACGGCCGGGAAATCGGCTGCTGATGGCGACGCCGGCACGGACTGAAACGGCGCCGGGGGAATGGATGGTCAGCCTGGTATATTGCCGTTCACCCCTTTTTGTCCACGCCGAATCCAATGCGAGGCCGGGGAGACCCATTTGTCCGGCCGGGATGTCGACCGCGACGCCGATCTGGTTAGGAAGCTTCGAAGCAAGGGCGGACGCCGGGGGCGCGGGAACGTCCAACCTGGTTTCGCTGATGAGCGGGATAAGCACGGCTGAATCCAGAATGGGCGCGGATGCGAATGCATTGTCACTCGCAACGCTGTGAAGGTTCGGGTAAGACTGCTCCATGTCTGCACTGGCCGGGATGGCTAGCAAGAGACAAAGCAAGACGACTAGCCAGGATAGGGAGAAATCGACTGTGCCTACCCATTTGCCGGCACGCTTCACGGGTAATAACTCACGCCAAATCATCGGTAAAGCGGTTCCATGTTGCCGCCATTTTTCTGTAATTCTGCAATTAGGCCGGTTTTTTTAAAATAAATAGCTTTGCCGAATTATGGCACTGGCAGAATAACTTGCCTAGCATTCAGGGCAGAGCCGGATAACCTCTGTTCCCCATTTTTCAGCGCATATTATTTTGCAAACCAGCCTCGGTGCTTATTTACGGACGAGCTCTAAAGCTTGACCGTCAGTCCTGCTGACCTTCTAAAAGAGTGGCCGTTGTCTGGGCTGTCTTTTTGTCTATATCAAACTGCACTTCACAGTATTCAGGCTGTTCGCACACGGGTGTCGGGTCGTCGGCACAACAACTCCCGGCAATGATTCCGGCATAGAAAATCCCGGTTTTTGCATGAATGAAATTGGGTGATTCCGTGATCCTGAGAGTCACCACGCCGATCTCGGCGTCGCTGACATAGCTGCTGTGCGACAAGCCTGCCTGCAAGGGAAGCAGCTCCGCGTCTATGTTTTGTATCTCATCCTTTAAGACGTCCTCAAAATCAGGCGTTCCCCAGGCTTCTAATGCTTTAAGCAATGTAATCATTGGGTTTTCCCGCCATAAACGCTATCGTGCCCGAATGCGTGATCCGGCATCCTATTCTTGGGCGCCGGATAGAGGGGGTTGCAAGGGCTGCAATCAGGAGGGCTGCGGTCCATCGTAACCCTCGACGATTACAAGATCGATGGTCGATGCAGGCAACCTAAGTTTGACTGCAGCTTGGTACTCCGGTGAGTTCCAGCAATCGAGAGCGGCTTGATAAGACGGAAATTCGACTATGGTGTTGCGTGTCCTAGTCGTTCCTTCCGGCGTAGAGAATTGCCCTGCGCGGGCTAGGAACCGGGCGCCGTACTTCTTGAGCGCTTCTGTGTTGGCTGCTGCGTATGCTTTGAACTGTTCTTGGTCGGTCACATCGACTCTAACAATCCAATACCCCTTAGACATAAATTTCTCCTATCGAACTTTCGGGTTCAGGTACTGCAAAATCATCCAATATTTTTGGGCTTTGCTTCATTTTATAAGTCCTTGCCGCTCGGCTCACCGTTTTATTTTGCAAGGACAAGCTCTTAGTATTTTAACCTGGCCTCTAGCTTCGCAATTTTGGTGCGCCTCAGCGGTAGGTGGCGTGGATATCGTTTTGCATGGCCTGACCCCGAGGTACCTCCCGGTCAAGGCGACGCGAGCGGCGAGTCCAGGCACGGATCGGGAGCGGAGCTTTCCCTGCCTGAAACTCGACTGGGCTGCGTTCGAGGATGAGGCGCGGGCAGGCTGGATCGCTTATTATCGGGAACCGCCGCAAGCCGCAGCGAGGGAGGGCACCCTCGACCGTGATGCGGACGATAGCGATCAACGAAGGAAATGCATGAGCGATAATCTGGATCAACTGTGTGAGCTGTGCGGCGTGCTGCCCCAGTACAGCGACATCTGGGGTCATGCCCACACCGCCTCCGAGGCGGCGAAGCGTGCGCTGCTCGCGGCCATGGGCATGGCGGCGGGCAGCGAGGAGGAAGCCGCCGCGTCGCTGCGCGCTTTGCAGCGGCGCCCATGGGAGCGGCTGCTGCCGCCGGTGCAGGTGGTGCGCGAAGCGGCGCGGCCGCATCGCATCGCCTTCGCCTTGGCGGCGAGCGAGGACAGAGCCGTCTACCGCTGGCACCTGCGCCGGGAGTCCGGCGGCGAGGAGTGCGGGGAATTTTCTCCTGAGAGTCTGGAAGAGGCCGGGCGCGGCCATCTCGACGGCCAGGACATGGTGCGGCGCGTGCTGGCGCTGGATCTCGCGGTGGAGCCGGGCTACCATCGATTCTTTCTCGAACGCGCCGATGGGAGCGGGCTTGCGGGCGAGATGCCGTTCATCGTCGCCCCCGCCGAATGCTATCTGCCTCCGGCGATCCGGGGCGGAGGGCGGGCCTGGGGTTTCGCGGCCCAGCTTTACGGCATCCGCTCCGGGTGCAATTGGGGCCTAGGCGATTTCGGCGACCTGCGCCGCATGCTCGAATTTTGCCGGGAGGCAGGGGCCGGCACGGTGCTGCTGAATCCGCTGCACGCGCTGTTCCCGGACGCGCCGGAGCATGCCAGCCCGTATAGTCCTTCCAGCCGTTCTTATTTCAACACGCTATACCTGGACATCGAGGACATGGCCGATTTCGCCGAGTGCGCGGAGGCGCGGGCCACGGTGGATGCGCCGCCATTCCAGGGGCGGCTGCACGCGCTGCGCGCGGAAATGCGCCTGCAGCGCTTCGAACAAGGCCAGCTTGCGCAGGCTCTCGCCATGCCC
>JAIOJO010000126.1 GCA_019911985.1 Sulfuricellaceae bacterium
GCGCCGGGCGGTGTCGCTCGACGCTTGTGTGGAATGACCACACCGCGCGTCTCGCTTCGTGCCCAGCATCCCGCAAAACCCCGTCGCGACCCCGTGCGACTTAATCAGAGGCTCCTTAGTTATGATACACCTTTGCCGATAGACGATGTTCGGGCGCTAATCGACTGTGAGCAGGACAAGCCGGTAGCTACAGGCCGGGATATTCTGGTCGAAGTGCGTGCAGTGTCGGTCAATCCTGTCGACGTAAAAATCCGCGCGTCGGCCACACCGCAAGGCGGCCCGCGAATACTTGGCTGGGATGCTGCGGGCGTAGTGGTCGAGGTGGGGGCTGACGTACAGTGGTTCAAACCGGGCGATTGTGTGTATTACGCGGGGGAGATAGACCGCCCTGGGTCGAACGCCGAATTTCAGTTGGTCGACGAGCGTATTGCCGCCCAGAAACCTAATACGCTGGACTTTGCTCAAGCTGCCGCCATGCCATTGACGGCGATCACCGCCTGGGAGGTCTTATATGACCGGCTGGACGTCCGCAAGCCGGTGGTGGGTGCCAATAACTGCATACTTGTAATTGGCAGTGCGGGTGGAGTGGGGTCCATGGCCATCCAGTTGGCAAGACAGGAGCCTGGTCTGACGGTTATTGCCACTGCATCGCGTCCGGAAAGCATTGAATGGTGCCGGCAACTAGGCGCGCACCATGTGCTGGATCACACCAAATCGCTGGCCGATCAAATGGAAGCCCTGAATATCGGAGCGCCCGCCTATGTCTTTTCGACCACACACACTGGCCAGCACATCAAAGATATCGTCCAGATCATTGCCCCTCAAGGGCGTTTTTGCCTGATCGACGACCCGGCTTCGCTGGACGTGTTGCCCTTGAAGTACAAGAGCGTGTCGTTGCACTGGGAGTTTATGTTCACCCGCTCCCTGCAAAAAACTGCGGACATGGCCATGCAACACGAGATATTAGCAAGAGTCGCGTCCTTGGTTGATGGTGAGGCGATTCGTTCTACGCTAAAGGAAACCTTGAGCCCAATCAATGCGGCCAATCTGCGCTTGGCCCATGCCAAAGTGGAAACAAACCACATGATTGGGAAGCTTGTCATCTCAGGCTGGAGCTAATCCCACTATCTTTATGTTATTTAGGAGGATCTAAAATGAAAAACCGAGTTACGCGTAGCGTCGGCGCGTCCACTTTTCGAGAATTGGCAGTCAAACACCTGGCGGAATCTATTGAATGGGTGTGGAAACAGGCAGTGCTTGAGTCCGGTTCGGACGATAAGGAATATTGGCAAGACTAGGGGGCATAACTCATGCACCGTTTCAATTCGTGGCGAACCGCTACTTTCCTTTTCCTGATACTGATCGAGGCGCCGGCCGTCGCGGCTAGCGGCGACGAGTTCCAGTTGATCGTCGAAAACGATGTGTGGTCGCATACGGATCGCTACTACACCAATGGCATTAAATTCGGTGTCGGGCGACAGTTGAATGCGCTGCGCGAACCGGCCGAGGGCTTGCTGCGCCGGCTTACGCCAGAGGAGAACGATAGGGTCGAATTCGGGCTGTTCGCAGGCCAGAATCTATACACGCCGAAAAACATCAAGATTGCCGCCCCTCAGCCTTTCGACCGGCCCTGGGCGGCATGGCTGTACCTGGGAGGGGTGGCGCAGGTAGCGCGGGAAAAAAGCCGGCTCGACACGGTGGAAATCGACTTGGGCGTAGTGGGGCCGGCGGCTGGAGGGCGCTGGGTGCAGAGCGGGTGGCATAATTTAATTGGCGCGCCCCAGCCGCAGGGCTGGGACAACCAGTTGCCCAACGAACCGGCCTTCCTGGTTTCTTATTTGCAAAAGAGGCGCTATGGTTCGGACAATTTCGACATCGTGCCTCACGCGGGCATCACCGTCGGCACGGTGATGACGCTGGGGCGAGCCGGCGCCACCTTGCGCTTGGGGCAGAACATCGGCGGTTTCGGTGTGGATACCATCGAGCCCGGCGGCGTCATCCTGCAAAACACCCACAGCAGCGAGGAGCACTGGAAAAACCGGAGCGAATGGTTTGTGTTCCTCGGCGTGGATCACCGCCTGGTCGCGCACAACATTTTTCTCGATGGAACCGTGTTCCACGATAGCGCCAGCGTAGACCGGCGGACTCACGTCTACGACTTGAGCATGGGCCTAAGCGCGCGCTTCGGCGCCGTCCGCGTGTCGGTAACCCGCGTGCGGCGCAGCGAGGAGTTTTACACGCCGGCCGGTGGCGGTGGCGCGCAGTTTTTTCACTCGATCAATCTGGGCTTCGAGCTGTAGTGCAAGTTCGGCGGAGTAGGAAAATCAATCGAATCTTACTTTGTTGACTTTCTGCTGCGCGCCCCTCATTTCTGGCATGCCGGGCAATAAAAAGTGGAGCGCTGCCCTTGGCGCAGGTGGCGGATGGGGCTGGCGCAGACACGGCAGGCTTGATCCTGGCGGCTGTAGACGTAATAGCTTTGCTGGAAGTAGCCGGGTTTGCCGGCGCTGTCGACAAAGTCGCGCAGGCTGCTGCCGCCGGCGGCCAAGGCTTGCAGTAGCGTTTCCTTGATCGTTTGCGCCAGGCGGTCGCAGCGCGGGCGGCTGAGGCGCTGGGCGGCCGTTTGCGGACGGATGCCGGTGCGGAACAGGGCTTCGTTGGCGTAGATGTTGCCTACGCCCACCAGCAAATGGCCGTCCATCAGCGTTTGCTTGATGCTGGTTTTGCGCCCGCGGAGTTGGCGGTGTAGCCAGGCGCCGTCGAATTCGTCCGTCAGCGGCTCGATGCCGAGGCGGGCGAGCAGGGGGTGGTCCAGCGGGTCGTCCGCCGTCCAGAGCACGGCGCCGAAGCGGCGCGGGTCGCGCAGCCGCATGCACAGGCCGTTTTCCAGCACCAAGTCGAAGTGGTCGTGTTTCTCCGGCGGGGTCTCTTCCGGCAGCACGCGCAGGCTGCCCGACATGCCCAGGTGCACGATCAGCCAGCCTCGTTCGCAGTCTAGCAGCAGGTATTTGGCGCGGCGCAGCACTTGCTTGACGGTGCGGCCGGGCAGGATGGCCGGCAGCTCGGCGGGAATCGGCTGGCGCAGGCGGGGGTTGCGGATAATGACGGCGCGGATGCGCTGCCCGGCTAGGTGGGGTTCCAGGCCGCGGCGCGTGGTTTCGACTTCGGGCAGCTCCGGCATCAGGGCTTGGCCGATGGGTTCAGCAGCGCTTCGCCTATGGCGGCGGGGAAGTGGTATTGCAGGCCCTCGTCCTCGCGCGCCAGGATCAGGTCCGGCGCTTGCCGCAGGATGCGCAGAGGCAGGGTTTTGCCGCTGGCGAGCAGCAGGCTGGCAGCCTCGCCTTTGCCGTTTTCCGCTATCGGCTGAACCACGCTGGCCAGCGCGTTGCGCCAGCGGTCGGCGAAAGCGTTGAGGCTATCCTGGCTAAGATCGGCGGCGCCTGTCCATTTGCCTTTGTCGTCGCGTTGCAGTTTCAGGCCAGGCAGCGTGAATCCGATGGGTTCCTCGGTGCTCGCGAGGAGTTGTTTGTCGGCAAAGTCGATGGCTTTGCCGTAAGCATCGGCGGCGGCTTGCGGCGGGATCAGGTACACGCCGCCGGCAGCGGCGACGTATTGTTCGTTGCTGATCGGGTTGAGGCCGCCGAAGGCCAGGGTTTCCGCGTTGAACGCCAGGCGCAGCAGCGGTTTGTCCAGGCCGAAGCGCTGCGGGTCAGCAGCGGAGAAGCGTTGGCTGGCGGTGACGTTCAGGAGATTCAGCAGCCGCTCGATTTTCAGTTGGTCGGCGCGGGCGGCGAAGGGGGCTGCCA